>DATCVX010000025.1:0-4553 GCA_036566705.1 Arthrobacter sp.
GTTCACTACTCCGAGATCCAGACCGGTGGCTTCAAGACCCTCGACGAGAACCAGCGCGTTCAGTTCGAAATCGGTCAGGGCGCCAAGGGTCCCCAGGCTACCGGCGTCACGCTGGTCTAGTCCCTCGCCAGCCGGCCGCACGTGTGCGGCCCCTGCGAATTAATGATCCCCGGCATTATTGCCGGGGATCATTTTTTTCGCCGGAAATGCGAATTAACCGGCATTGCCCTTTGCGCATTCCTTCCAGGAATTCACTGGCACTAATGTTTTCGCTGCCGGAATGGCGGCCTGTCAGTTCACCAGTTCCCGAAGAAGCCGGGCACCCTGCCGCAGGGACAGCCCCGGGAGGTAGGCCCGGGTAAGCGCCCGGCCGATGGCGGGCAGTTGCAGGGGGTCCTGGTAGTAGAGATACAAGGTGCGGTACTCAGGCTTAAACCGTGATTTGAAAGCGGCCAGTGAGCGGAAGCCGTAGACAGGTTCCAGTGCATGGCCCACAACGTCCAGGATGCGCACCAGGTTTTCCGCCGGCACGGGCCCATCCTGTCCGTCTCCGCCGCCGGCCTCCTGTTCGTCCTCCGGGTGCCGTGCCAGCGGCGATCCGGACAGCGAGATGACCTCCACCGACTTCCTCAGTTCCAGCACCGCGGAGGCGATCAGGAATTCCATGACCCCCGGGAAGCCGCCGGCCCCCCGGCGCATGACGTCCAGTGTGCGGCTGACCAGCTTCCCGCCGTCGTACACAGGAAGCCAGCTGGTCACACCGTGCACTGTGCCTTCCCCGTCGACGGCGAGGCAGCACAGTACCCCGTCATCCATCAGCTCATCCAGCCCTCCCAGGGTGAAGCCCATTTCGGGGACGGATTTTCCGGCCGCCCACTCCTCCGACACTTCACTGAGCTGGCCGCGCAGTGCTTGCGGCAGCCCGTGATAGGTTCCCCAGACGGCAGTGACTCCCATCTTGGCTGCACGGTTGAGCGCGGTCCGCACGTTCTGCCATTCCTTGCCACGGAATTCCAGTTCCCGCACTGCCAGCCTCGTTTCCTGGGCAACCGCCACGCGGTGGAAGCCCCGGTCCTGCAGGAGCGGCCAAAGGCTGGAATCGCAGGAATAAAATGCCGGAATCAGGGCGTGCCGGCTGCAGTGGGTAAGGAAGCCCTCGGCCACACCGGCACGCGACGCCGACGCCCCGAAGGGGCCTGCCAGCGTCAGTGCCACGCTGCCGTGCTGCTGGTACGCCACGGCTCCCCGGAGGTCGGGACTGAACCAGTACATGTTCGGTTCCCATAGCGCCATCCAGGACAGGGAATCCCCGCCCTCATGCAAAAGCCGCCGCACCCTCGTCCGGTCCGACACGCCGACATCACTGCCGTGGTGGCGTCCCAGGAGGACAAACCAGACTCCCGCCAGGGCGATGACCCAAAATACAGGGCCGGAGTAGGCGAAGATGAAGGATTCAGCGCCGTTGCGGTCGGCGAAAACCCTGCGGTAGAGGTTGGGGATCGGGATGGGCAGGTACTGCCGGGACAGTTCCGCCAGCAGTCCCAGCGGACCGCCGTCGCGCGTCAGTCCTCCCGCGCCTAGCCACGCCAGGCTGTAGGCGCCGGCCAGCAGCACCCAGGCACCGCCCAGGACGAGGAGCAGTGTCCGGCGCGCGGCGGGCACGGTCTCCACCCTGAACTGCCTCCGGTTGAACCACAGCAAGGCGGCCAGCAGCAGCGGAACCGCCACCAGGGGCAGGATGTGCGCGAATCCGGACCCCATCGCCGCGGTGTGCGGCCGCGACGGATAGTGCGGGATCAGTGCGAAAAGCGCCAGATAGACCGCGGCCAGGGCCGTCACGGCAAGCTGGATAGCCAGGGTGATGCGCAGGGCGAGCTGCCGGCCGCGGCGCATGCCGTCTGCACAGATGAGCAGGAGTATCACAGGCACAATGGCAACGGCCAGTCCCAGCGGCCCGGCGAAACCCTGCCGGCCTGCTTCAAGGCAGGACGCCTCCACCGTGGCACCGCAGTTGAATTCCAGCTGGCCCAGCGTGGGCAGCGGATTCAGGACAACGTCGCGCAGCAAGGCAAGCGGACCCGTCGGCGTCCTGGCAACAGCGGTAAGGATGGGTCCGACCGCGAAAATAGCCACCATCAGGGCCAGGAGGTTTCGCGTTTCGCGTCCCGTGGACCGGTGCCGGTGAAGATTGCCGTGCTCGCCCTGGATCCACCAGCCGGCCAGAAGGCCAAGCAGCGCCCCCAGCAGGCCGATGACCGTCTCCGCATGGCCCACGTACAGAACCAACATCAGCGACACCGACAGCAGGGCGGTGCGCAGCCGCCGCTGCCACAGGACCGGCAGCCGGCCGCTGGCCGCCAGCCCGACAGCCAGCACGGCAGCATAGGGGCCGATCAGGCCATAGTCCACCATCAGGCCCAGCCAGCCGTCGCCGGCATATCGGGCCACCTGCGTGATCAGGAGGAAGAGGGTCACGGCACCGAACTGGCCGGCGGCAAAGAAGGCTGCGGCCTGCAGCGCCCCGAGTTTCCGCTCGGCCAGTCCCAGCAGCACGAGGATCATCAGTGATGCCGTCAGGTAGGCCAGGGGGTTGGTGGCAAAGAACATCGACGTAAACAGCGACCACCACAAGCCGGACCTCAGCCCCGGTCCGCTGACACTGGCGATGTCCAGCATGCTTTCCGGCGGACCGGCAAGGTAGCTCCCCGTGACGGCGCCGGTCAGGAGGAAGACCCCAAGGACCGCCAGCGTGAAGGGAATGGAGACGAGCCGCGCCTTGGTGCGCCGCCACGCCGGCCTGACCACTGTGGCCCAGGCGAGCGTGGCTGTGCGCACATCCTGTCCGGTCCTCACTGCCGGATTCCCCAGCGGGCAGCAAGGAACGCCAGCCCGTCCTCCATTCCCCGGGACGGGGTGTCCCACGAGTGGCCGGCATGCTGGACCTCCCGGGCTTCGACCGTGAAGCCCGCCTTCCTGGCTGCGTCAGCGAGGGTAGCCATGTATCCAACAAACTCGGGGTCCCGCTCCCCTGCGGCAAAGTACACGGCGCTGGAATCGAACCGCTGCTGGCTCATCCTGGACAGCGGCGTCTCGCGCTCAAAGGCATCAGTGTCCCCGTCATACGCCGCGTCGATGGTTTTCTGCCGTTCCTTGGCAAGGGCCGGTTCCAGTTCGCTGGAGAAGGCAAGCACCGACCTGTAGAGCTCCGGGTGGCGGGTTCCCATTTGCAGGGCGCATGTCGCTCCGAAAGAGAATCCGCCGGCCGCCCACTGCGCGTGGCTGGGGTCCACATCCAGGGTTGCACTGATCCACGCCGGCACGTCCACGGCCAGGTAGGTGTCCGCACGGGCTATCCGGCTGTCCAGGCACAGGGTGTTTGCGGACTGCGTACCGTTGGGATCGGCCACCACAACAACCGGTGCAACGCCGCCATGGCGGGACGCGAACTCGTCCATGCGGGTCCGCAGCGCGCCGCCGGTAAGCCAGTCAGAAGGTCCCCCTGGCTGTCCCGAGAAAAGGACCAGGACCGGCAGTGCGGGACGGTTTGCGGCGAAGTAGGCCGGCGGCAGGTAGATATAGGCCTCACGCGTTTCCAGTGCGGAGGCGGGACCGGGGATGGTCGCCCTGCGCAGGGCCCCTTCGCCGGGCAGCTGCCCCTGCGGGGTCCAGCCTTGGAGGGATACCGGAGCAGGGCCGCCGGGCTGGCGCATCAGTCCGGGCTCCAGTGCCTGGATTCTGGCCAGCGCAGTGCCCATGAGGTCGCTGACTGTCCGGTTGAGGCCGAAGTAGGCGTTGATCTGGACTGCCGAGAGCAGGAGCACCAGCAGGAAGGCGGTGATACCGGCGCTCCGCTGGCCGGCAGTGGACCGCGGCAGGCGGATCAGTACGAGGATGAGGGCGGCGACGGCGGGTACTGACCACAGCAGCACGTCGTCGGGAAGATCCTCCGGAAACGTGGAGAAGACGTCAATCAGGGCCCAGTGCACCAGGCCGATCACAGCAATCCCGCAGGCAACGGAGACAAGGACGGACAGCCACCACGGGCGTGGTCCGGGTGAGGCAGGGCGCCAGAGCAGGTACACGGCGGAGGCCGCCCCGAGTGCGCAGGCGGTCCAGAATACCGGTCCGTCCGTCAGCCGGACATCAGCGATGAAGTCCACGCCGGCTAGCGCCAGGTTCCCACACCGATGACCGGTCCGGCTTCAAGCCACGAGGAGAGTCCAGTGTAGGCGTCGAACTTCATGGCCAGCCTCAGGTCCTGGCCCTCATAGCGCAGCTCCACAATGACGACGTCGGGCTGGACCTTAACGGCCTCTGCTTCCGTCGGCTTGCGGCGGCCCAGCAGTTCCAGGGAACTCCGTTTGAACTTGTGCTTGGGCCGGACGCTCAGCGAGAGCAGCCGGAACCACTCAAGGTCGTTGTCCTGGTAACGACAAACCCCCATCTGCCAGCTGTTTCCAGCTACGCAAATGGAGGCGTCCACCGTGCCCAGGGCGCGCCGCAGATTGAAGCGGCGCACCCCGGAGAGACACAGTGCAAATATCAGCAATCCA
>DATCVX010000026.1:0-3702 GCA_036566705.1 Arthrobacter sp.
GTGGTGATCGGCAGCTTCCAGTCCGTCCGCAACGAACTGGATCCCGACGGCGTGGCCCGGCACGGCATCAGCGTGGTCCGCCGCATCAGCGGCGGGGGAGCGATGTTCATGGAGGCCGGTAACTGCATCACGTACTCCCTGTACCTGCCGCAGACCCTGGTGGACGGGATCAGCTTTGCCGACTCCTACGCGTTCCTGGATGCCTGGGTGATGGCTGCACTGGAGAAGATCGGGGTGTCCGCGTTCTACGTGCCCCTGAACGACATCGCCACGGACCAGGGCAAGATCGGCGGCGCAGCACAGAAGCGGCTGTCCAACGGCGGGATGCTGCACCACGTCACCATGAGCTATGACATCGACGCCGACAAGATGGTGGAAGTGCTGCGCATCGGTAAGGAAAAGCTCTCGGACAAGGGAACACGTAGCGCCAAGAAGCGTGTCGACCCGCTCCGCCGGCAGACCGGGCTGGCCCGCACGGAAATCATCGCAGCGATGATCGAAGTGTTCACCGAACGCTATGGGGCAAGCCGGTCGGAACTCACGGACGCCGAACTCAGCGCCGCCGGGGAGCGTGTGCAGGGCAAGTTTGGCACTGCGGAGTGGCTGAACAGGGTCCCGTAGCTCCTCGATTGCTCTGTAAGCTCCCTTTTGAGCGCTCAAAAGGGAGCTTATGGAGCAATCGACCTGGCCTGCGCGGTGAGTGCCCGGAGCAGGTGGCTTCGCTGCTCCACGATGATCCTGCGCAGCGCCCGGGGCGCGTCCGCGTTGGCTTCCAGCCAGGCATCCGTCCGGAGCACCACCGGGTGCTGCTCCGGCAGGGTTCCGGCCGGGAGGTCCTGCCCCAGCGGGTAGAGCCCGCGGACAATCCGGCTGGCAATTTCGATGCTCCGGTTGTCCCAGACGCCGCGGAGGCTTGCGAAGTATGGCTCCACGTACGGCTCCAGGAGCGGGGCGGGCGCCGTGGTGAAGCCCGCTATGGTAGCGCTCAACAGCTGGTTTGAGAGCTCCGTCCCCTCCACGGCAGCCTTCCAGGCAGTCGCTTTGACTTGCGGGTCCGGACGCGCGGCGAGAGCCGTCGCGTGGCCCGCCCGGCCTGACGCCGTGGTGTCCCTTGCCAACTCGGAGTCCAGCTCCTCGACGGCTGCCTCGCCGTTGGCTGCCAGCGCGTGCCAGATGTTCCAGCGCAGCTCGGCGTCCACGGCGAGGCCATCCACCTTCCCAGTGCCGTCCAGCAGCCCCCTGAGCCGGGGGAGAAGCGTTGAATCGTGGCGGCTGACAGCGGCCACAGTGCGTGCCCACGCAAGCTGCTGGTCGGACCCCGGGGCGGCCAGGCCCAGCTGGCTGTCCGCAGCCGTCAGGAAGTCCCTGCGCACGGCGTCGCGCCCCGCCGCGGGGGTGTAGCGTTCGACGGCGGCCTGGGCGTTGTCGAGGATGTTCAGCAGCACGCCGATCCCGGTTTCGGACGGCCCGAACGCCTTCACGGCGTCCACGTAGCGGGCGGCCGGGCTTTCCGCGTCCCTGGCAGAGTTCCATAGCGCCGTCCAGCAGAGTGCCCGGGCCATGGGGTCTGAGATCCGGTCCAGCGCTGCCAGCACCGTGGCTTCGGAAACAGGGTCCAGCCGGACCTTGGCATAGGTGAGGTCGTCGTCGTTCACCAGCAGGAGCGCCGGCCTCGGCCGGCCGGTGAGTTCCGGGACCTCCGTCCGCGCTCCGGCGATGTCAGTTTCGACGCTTCCGGTCCGGACCAGTGCACCGTCGGCGTCGAAGTTGTAGGAGCCCACCCGCAGCCGGTGCGGCCGCAGCTCGACACGTCCGCTGACCGGGTCCACAGCATCCTGGACGATGGCGACGGCGCCGAGTTCGCCGTCGTGCGTGCCGCTTTCCACGGACAGCGTGGAGATGCCGGAAGTCTGCAGCCATTGCGCGGCCCAGCCGGCAAGGTCGCGCCCCGAGGCATCGCTGAGGGCCTTCAGCAGGTCGGCCAGCGTGGTGTTTCCGTAGGCGTGGTCGCGGAAATACTGCCTCGAGCCGGCGATGAACGCGTCGAACCCCACGTACGCCACCAGCTGCTTGAGCACGGACGCGCCCTTGGCGTACGTGATGCCGTCGAAGTTCTGCTTGGCGGCCTCGAGGTCGGGGATGTCAGCGACGACCGGGTGCGTGGTGGGCAGCTGGTCCTGGACATACGCCCAGGCCTTGCGCTTGTTCGCGAAATTCACCCAGGCCGTATCCCAGTCGGTGGCCCGGTCCACGCCGAGCGTTCCCATGTAGTCCGCGAACGACTCCTTGAGCCACAGGTCGTCCCACCACTGCATGGTGACGAGGTCGCCGAACCACATGTGGGCCATCTCGTGCATCAGTGTGTTTGCGCGCCCCTGGTACTGCGCGTCGGTGGCGCGGGAGGTAAAAACGTAGCTTTCGGTGAAGGTGACCAGGCCCGGGTTCTCCATCGCGCCCAGGTTGTATTCGGGGACAAAGGCCTGGTCGTATTTCCCCCACGGGTAGGGGTAGTCGAACAGCCGGTTGAAGAAGTCCAGTCCGCGCTTGGTGAGGCGGAACAGTTCGGCCGCATCGAAGGATTCCGCCATCGAGGCCCGGCAGTACAGTGCCAGCGGCACCTCCAGTTGCGTGCCGTCGTCGAGCGTGGCGCTCCAGTGGTCCTGTGCCTTGAAGTACGGCCCCGCGAGCACGGTGGTGATGTAGGTGGACATGGGGCGGGTGGGTGCGAAGTCCCAGCGGCTGGTGGCCGGATCACTGGTCAGCCGGGTCCGGGCCGCCTCGACTGCGTTGGAGGCTACTTCCCAACCGGACGGCGCCATAACGTGGAAGGTGAATTCAGCCTTGAGGTCCGGCTGTTCAAAGTTGGCAAACACGCGCCGGGCATCGGCGGGCTCGTACTGCGTGTAGAGGTAACACTGGCCGTCGGCCGGATCCACAAACCGGTGCATGCCCTCGCCGGAACGGCTGTACAGGGCGGTGCCGGTGACCGTCACCTGGTTTTCAGCCTGCAGGTTGTCCAGCCGGATCCGCGAACCCTCCACCACGTCGGCCACGGGCAGTCCTTTGCCGTTCAGGAAGACGCTGTGGACCTCGGCGCCGATGAAATCCAGGAATGTCGACGCCACCTGCCCCTGGCCCGGTACGGCTGCGGAGAAATTGATCACGCTGCGGCTGGTGTAGCCCGCCACGTCCGGGTCCGCTGCCTGCCGCACATCCAGCGAGACGTCGTAGCTGTGGGTGGTGATCCGGGCTGAACGTTGCGCGGCTTCTTTGCGCTGCAGATTCTCATGTGACACTCCGCTATCTAATCACGGGATTCGCCCGCCGTTCACCGCAGGAAAGCCGCCATGGCAGCGCCCTGCAGGCCTCCTAGGCGGTCATGAGCAGTGCCGCCGCCAGGCCCAGCAGCGCGATCAGCAGCCACGCCGCCAAAGCGGCGAAGAGCGCACGGCTTCCGGTATGCAGGAGCGTGCGGATCCGGACGGCTGACCCCAGCCCGAACAGCGCGGCGCCCAGCAGGATGTCCTGGAGAGCGGCGCCGGCGTCGAGGATCCCGGGCGCCACCCAGCCGCTGGATCGCAGGCCGACCATGGCCACAAAGCCGAGCACAAAGAGCGGAATCACCGGAGGCAGGCGCCCCGCATCGGGCGCTGCCGGTGATCCCGGCAGGGCGGAGGCTGCTGCTTTACCGGCGGCACGCGC
>DATCVX010000027.1:0-12402 GCA_036566705.1 Arthrobacter sp.
AAGCATGCGGACACTGACGGAACATGTACCCGCACCAGGTGATCTTGGTGTGGCGCTCATTGGCGTTCAGGAAGGCTCGGATATCGAGCTGGATCTGAGGCTTGAGGCCGTACACGAAGGAATTCTGGTATCAGGAACCGCGGTCGCCGCAGTTACAGGCGAATGCGGCCGATGCCTGGATCCCCTTGCGTATGACCTTGAGGTCAATGTGCAAGAACTTTTCTTCTACGAGGGCGTTCTGCTTTCGGACGAAGAAGACGAAGAAGAGCAACGTCGAGTCGAGCACGATCTGATCGATCTTGAGCCGGTGTTGCGGGACGCAGTTGTCACCATGCTGCCGTTCCAGCCGGTGTGCCGGGAAGACTGCCAGGGCCTTTGCTCCGAATGCGGAGTACGCCTGGAAGACGAGCCGGGGCATCACCACGAGGTCGTAGATCCTCGCTGGGCTGCCCTAGCTGACTTGGCTAAGCCTGACCGGCAAAACTGATTTGTACGTGTTTGTCTAGAGAGAAATGAGTTAGCCGTGGCTGTCCCGAAGCGGAAAATGTCTCGCTCGAATACCCGCGCCCGCCGCTCCCAGTGGAAGGCAACTGCCCCCCACCTGGTGAAGACCGTAGAGAACGGCCAGGTTACTTACAGCCTGCCGCACCAGGCAAAGGTCGTCACCGACTCGGCTGGCACTGCGCTGTTCCTTGAGTACAAGGGCCGCAAGGTCGCAGACGTCTAATTGGCCATTCAGGCTGAGATGATGTCTTCAACTGAAGAGCTTCTGAAGCGTCTCGGTGTCTCCATTGACGCCGGGACGCTTCGTCTTGCTCTCACACACCGTTCCTACGCCTACGAAAACGGCGGAATCCCCACCAACGAGCGGCTCGAATTCCTGGGTGACTCCATCCTGGGCTTTTCCGTGACGGATGCCCTGTACCGGGACAATCCCTCGCTGCCCGAAGGCGACCTCGCGAAACGGCGGTCCGCCGTGGTCAGCACCCGGGCCCTTGCCGGCATCGGCCGCAGCCTTGGCATTGGTGACTATATTTACCTGGGCCAGGGCGAAAAGCTCACGGAGGGCAAGAACAAGGCCTCCATCCTGGCGGACACGATGGAAGCACTGATCGGTGCCACCTACGTGTCCAACGACATCGAAACCGCCCGCCAGCTGGTCATGCGGTTGATCGGCCCGCTCCTGAAGGACGCAGCCGCCCTCGGCGCCGGGACAGACTGGAAGACCAGCATCCAGGAACTGGCTGCGAGCAGGCAGCTCGGCAGCATCCACTACGCGGTGGAAGGATCCGGACCGGACCACGCCCGCACGTTTACTGCCGTACTGGAGATCGGCGGCAACGCCTACGGCAAGGGCTCCGGCCACTCCAAGAAGGAAGCGGAGCAGGAAGCCGCGGCAGACGCCTGGCGCGTGCTCTCGGGAGCTCCCCGCGCAGCGGCCCCCGCGGACGACTCCGCGGACTCTGCTGCGGCCTACTAGGCTGACCTGTGCCGGAACTCCCGGAGGTGGAGGTGGTCCGCCGCGGACTGGTGAGCTGGGTCCGCGGACGCACCATCACATCGGTCGACGTGCTGGACCCCCGGTCCATCCGCCGCCACACCCTGGGTGCGGAGGACTTCGCCGGTAACCTGGAAGGGGCCACGGTGGCGGACGTCGTCCGCCGCGGAAAGTTCCTCTGGATGCCGCTGCTGGACGCAACGGTCATTTCCCCCACACCTGCTCCGCCCGCCGTCGCCCTCATGGCCCACCTCGGCATGAGCGGCCAGTTGCTGATGCAGGACACCATGGCCCCGGACGAAAAGCACCTCAAGGTGAGGCTCCGCCTGAGTCCCAGAGACGGCATGCCTGAACAGCTCAGGTTTGTGGACCAGCGGATCTTTGGCGGGTTGTTCGTCACCGCCTTGGTTCCCACTGACGACGGCGGCCCCGGCGGACTCTCTGAATCACCCCTTCCGCTGATCGCCGAAGAGGCATCCCACATCGCCCGCGACCCCCTCGATCCGGCCTTTTCCTTCGACAATTTCTACCGCCGGCTCAGGAAGCGCAAGACGGGCCTCAAGCGCGCCCTGCTGGACCAGGGGCTCGTGTCGGGGATCGGCAACATCTATGCGGACGAAGCCCTGTGGCGGGCAAAACTGCATTACGCCCGGCCCACCGACAAGCTGCGGCGGGCCGACGCGGCGCAGCTCGTGAGCAGCGCCCGTGACGTCATGCTGGACGCCCTGGCGGCCGGGGGGACCAGCTTCGATTCGCTGTACGTCAACGTCAACGGCGCCTCCGGCTACTTCGACCGCTCCCTTAACGCCTACGGGCGGGAAGGCCGGCCCTGCGGCCGCTGTGCCGCCGTCGGAATTAATTCCCCGATCCGCAGGGAACAGTTCATGAACCGCTCTTCCTACACCTGCCCTGTCTGCCAGCCGCGTCCCCGGAACGGGCGCTGGTAGCGGAATCCACCACGCTGATTCCGCAGCCCTGCAGTAGCCGTCACGGCCGGGAACTGCTGCAAATCCGTGGAAACCCGCAGTGACGCAGTAGATTTGTGGCAGCAGAGCAGCCGCTTCAGCCTTTCAGGAGACCGGAAACACCTTGCACCTCAAAAGCCTTACCGTCCGGGGGTTCAAGTCGTTCGCGTCAGCTACGACCTTCGACTTTGAACCCGGAGTCACCGCAGTGGTGGGGCCGAACGGTTCCGGAAAGTCCAACGTGGTGGACGCGCTCTCCTGGGTCATGGGTGAGCAGGGAGCAAAAACGCTGCGCGGCGGCAAAATGGAAGACGTAATTTTCGCCGGGACCTCCGGGCGGCCACCGCTGGGGCGGGCCCACGTCTCCCTCACCATCGACAACGCAGACGGGGCACTGCCGATCGAGTACAGCGAGGTCACCATCTCGCGGACACTCTTCCGCACCGGGGGATCCGAATACGCCATTAATGGTGCCAGCTGCCGGCTTCTCGATATCCAGGAGCTGCTTTCCGATTCCGGCCTGGGCCGGGAAATGCACGTTATCGTCGGCCAGGGCCAGCTGGACAAGGTCCTGCACGCCACGCCGGAGGACCGCCGCGGCTTCATCGAGGAGGCGGCAGGGATCCTAAAACACCGCCGCCGCAAGGAAAAGACCGTCCGCAAGCTGGAGGCGATGCAGGCCAACCTCCAGCGCCTGAGCGACCTGACCGGCGAGATCCGGCGTCAGCTCACCCCGCTGGGCAAGCAGGCCGACGTGGCCCGCCGCGCCCAGCGCGTTCAGTTCGACGTCCGCGACGCACGTGCGCGGCTGCTCGCCGATGACCTGGTCCGGCATCAGGCGGCCCTCGACAAGGACGTGGCGGATGAGGAGGCGCTGAAGGCCCGCCGCGGCGTCGTTGAACAGGAACTGGAATCCGGGCGCCGGAGACAGGCCGCCATGGAACAGCTGGCAGCCGAGGCCACACCACTGCTCAACGCGGCGCAGGACACCTGGTACAGGCTGTCCGCAGCGCGGGAACGGCTCCGTTCCCTGGGTTCGCTGGCCCGGGAACGCGGCCGCCTGCTTGGAGCGGTCGACGCTGAGCCCTACTCCGGGCGGGATCCTGAGCAGCTCGAACGGCAGGCTGCCCGGGTCCGGGACGAAGTGACGGAACTCGACCGCCACATCCTGGACAGGCGCAGCGCCCTGGAATCAGCGACGGCCGCCAAGGCAGGGGCGGAACGCGAGGCGGCAATCGAGGACAAACGGCTGACCGCCGTCCTCCGTGCCGCTGCCGACCGGCGCGAAGGCCTGGCCCGGCTTGCCGGCCAGGTTGGCGCCGCACGGTCGCGGGTGGAATCCGCCCGGGCCGAGCTGGGCAGGCTCCGGGAGTCGCTCGCCGCGGGGCAGGAACGCCGCCGTCAGGCCCAGTCGGAGTTCACCGCTTTGGAGACCCAGGTGGCGGGGGTCGAGGAAGGCGAGGAGAGCCTCGACGCCGACTATGAGGATGCCAGCGCCGAACTCGACGCCGTCCGTGAAGAGATCTCCGCCCTCGCCGCCGCAGGTGCGGAGGCGGTCCGCGAACGCGATGCCCTGGTGGCCCGGCGGGATGCGCTCGAGCTCGGACTGAACCGCAAGGACGGCGCGGCGCACGCGCTCAACGCCGGTCTGGACGGCGTCGTTGGCACGCTGGCATCTGACCTCACCATCCGCCCCGGGTACGAAACGGCGATTGCCGCCGCGCTCGGGGACGCCTCCGAAGCGATCGTGGTCCGGGACCCGGCCGTGGCCGCCGAGGTAGTGCAGTTCCTGAAGGACGACGACGGCGGGCGCGCCTCGCTGCTGCTGGCGTCAGCATCAGCCGTGCAGGACCCCGGCGTCCCGGTGACGGACACGTTGCCGGCGGGTGCGCGCTGGGCCGTTGACCTTGCCTCGGCGGTGGACGACAGAAGCCCCGCCGTAACCGCGCTCCTGTCGGGCGTGGCCGTGGTTGAGGACCTGAACAGCGCCCGTCTGTTGGTTGCCGACAGGCCGGACCTGACGGCTGTGACCAGGGCCGGAGACGTTTTCACCGCGCTGACGGTCACCGGCGGTTCGGCGAAGGCGCCGTCCCTGCTGGAGGTGCAGGCTGCCGTCGACGACGCCGGGACGCGCCTCGCCGCTGTCACTGCGGACCTGGAACGGAACAGGTTCGCGCTGGCCGGCGCAGAAGCCCGGCGCGCAGAAGCGCAAGCGAGGGCGGAGGCCGCCCTGGACCGCCTGCATGAGTCGGACGCCCGGCTCGCCGCGGTCGCCGAACGTCTGGGCCACCTGAATTCCGTCCTGCGCAGCGCCGTGGGGGAGAGCGACAGGCTCGCCGCCTCCCTCGCCAAAGCCGAAACCAACGTGGCCAACGAGGAAGTAGCCCTCGCTGCCATCACGGAAAGGCTGGCCGCGGCGCAGCAGGCGCCGGCCGAAGAGGAACCCTCCACGGAACAACGGGATGCCCTGGCCCTGGCAGCGTCCCAGGCACGCACGGCCGAAATGGAAGCCAGGCTGTCGCTCCGCAGCACGGAGGAGCAGCTGACGGCCACCCGGAACCGGGCACTGTCGCTGGAGCGGGCCGCTGCCACCGAACGCAAGGCACGCGAAGAAGCCGCTGAACGGGCGCGCCGCCGCCGGATCCAGGCCCGGCGGGCGGCAGCAGTGCAGGCGGGCGTTGAGCTGGCCCTGCGTTTCATCGATGTGTCCGTGGAGCTGGCCAGGCATGAACGCGACCTCGCCGAAGAGAACCGCGAGCAGCGCGACCGTGCCCTGCTGGAGATCAGGACCGCCAACGACGCGTTCGCCCGCGAGCTGGCAGAGCTGACGGATTCGGTCCACCGGGACGAGCTTGCGCGTGCGCAGCAGCGGGCGCGGATCGAAGCCCTCGAAACACGCTCCATCGAGGAACTCGGCATTACCCCGGACCTCCTTGTGGCTGACTTTGGACCGGACGTTCCCGTGCCCGTCCCGGCCGATGAATCCCTGGACAAATGGGCAGCCTTGCGGACACCCGTTGATGACACCGGCGCTCCGGTTGTGGAGGGCAGACCCTTTGTCCGGGAGGAGCAGGAGAAACGCCTGCGGAAGGCCGAAAGGGACCTGTCCGCCCTGGGAAAGGTCAACCCGCTTGCACTGGAGGAATTCGCCGCTCTGGAAGAACGGCACCAGTTCCTTAGCACCCAGCTGGAGGACCTAAAATCCAGCCGCAAGGACCTGCTGGACATCATCAAGGAAGTGGACGACCGGGTCCAACGGGTGTTCGCCGAGGCCTTTGAAGACACCCAGGCCCAATTCGTCCGCGTCTTCGCCCGCCTCTTTCCCGGCGGCGAGGGCCGCCTGGTCCTGACAGACCCGGCAGACATGCTCACCACCGGCATCGAGGTGGAGGCGCGTCCGGCCGGCAAGAAGATCAAGCGGCTCTCGCTGCTCTCCGGCGGCGAACGGTCCCTGACCGCTGTGGCCCTGCTGGTGGCCATCTTCAAGGCCCGGCCATCGCCGTTCTACGTGATGGACGAGGTCGAGGCAGCACTTGATGACACCAACCTGGGCCGGCTGATCACCATCTTCGAGGAACTCCGCGAGTCCAGCCAGCTGATCGTGATCACGCACCAAAAGCGGACCATGGAAGTGGCCGACGCGCTGTACGGCGTCACCATGCGCGGCGACGGCGTCTCCACCGTCATCAGCCAGCGCCTGGGCGCCGAGGTGTAGCGTTCCCGCACGTGGGAGCCGGAGGCGCAGAACATCAGGGTGAAACGTTGTGAGAAGCTAGGGGAGTGAATGACATCCTCCCCATTATTCTGTCCATAGTTGCTGCCCTGGCGGTTATTGGTGGGTTGATCCCGGTCTTCCTGAAGGCGCGGAAGAACATCACCCAGTACCCGGGCACCCGCGATGCCAATGATCCGGTCACTCCGCAAGGCGGGGGGACACTGCTGGAGGACGCGCCCGTGGCGCCGGCGGAACGGACCGCCCCTGCCGGCGTCGACCTCGACGGGCTGGAAACTGCCGATGTCCCCGACAACGCGGCAGGCCTGGAAACCATCCAGGTGGAGACCCCGCTTCCCGTCGCCGGCCGGCTGACCCGCCTGCGCGAACGCCTGGTCCGGTCCAACAACATCCTGGGCAAGGGTCTGCTGGCCCTCCTCTCCAGCGACAAGATTGACGAGAACGTCTGGGACGAAGTCGAGGAAACCCTCCTTCTGGCAGACCTCGGAACCGAACCCACCATGCAGCTGGTGGATGCCCTGCGCGAACGGGTCAAGGTCCTCGGCACGCGGACCCCGGAGCAGGTCAAGGCTCTGTTGCGCGAGGAGCTCATCAAGCTGGTGGATCCCACGATGGACCGCAGCCTGAACACCACCCGCCACGCGGACAAGCCGGCCGTCGTGATGGTGGTTGGGGTCAACGGCGTCGGCAAGACCACCACGGTGGGCAAGCTCGCGCGCGTTCTCGTCGCGGAGGACAAGGACGTGCTGCTGGGTGCGGCCGACACTTTCCGCGCCGCGGCCGCGGAACAGCTGGCCACGTGGGGCCAGCGGGTGGGAGTCCCCACCGTAAAGTCCGACGTCGACGGCGCCGATCCTGCGTCGGTCGCCTACGAGGCGGTCAAGGCCGGCATCGACCAGGAAGTCGACGTCGTGATGATCGACACCGCCGGGCGGCTGCAGAACAAAGTGGGCCTGATGGACGAGCTCGGCAAGGTCAAGCGTGTCATCGAAAAGCTCGCCGAGGTTGATGAGGTGCTGCTCGTCCTGGATGCCACCACCGGCCAGAACGGCCTCAACCAGGCACGGGTCTTCTCCGAGGTGGTCAACATCACCGGCATCGTCCTGACCAAGCTGGACGGCACTGCCAAGGGCGGGATCGTCGTCGCCATCCAGAAATCGCTCGGTGTGCCCGTCAAGCTCATCGGCCTTGGCGAGGGCGCCGACGACCTCGCCCCCTTCGAGGCCGAGGGATTCGTGGACGCGCTGCTGAACTGACGCTCCCTCGAGGGGTGGGATCCCGCCGCATAGCCGAGGCTATAGCGGCGGGACCTCACCCCTCGATGCGTTTAAGGGGTTCACGCGTGACAGCCCAACTGGCGGCAGCCACAACCAGGATGGCGCCCGTGACGCCGAACGCCCAGCCATAGCCCAAGCGGTCGGCGAGCACACCGGCCAGGATAGGCCCCGCAATGGCACCAATGTCCGCTGTCATCTGGTAGACGGCCAGGACCTTGCCGCCGGAGCGGCCGGAGCCGATCACGTCCGCGACGGCGGCCTGCTGCGCAGGCCCCAGCAGGCCGGAACCGATGCCGGCCAGCGCGGACGCCAGCAGGAACCAGCCCAGTTCGTGCGTGAAGCCAATGGCGGCCGTGGCCACGCCTGTGACGAGCAGGCCTGTCACCATCATGGGCTTGCGGCCGAGGGAATCGGCGAGACGGCCGGAGAAGGTCAAGGCCGCTGCATTGCCCGCGGCGAACACCGCCAGCGCAAGTCCTGCCGCCTCCGGCCCCGCGCCGAGGGCCGCCACAGCAAATAGCGGAACCGTCGCCATCCTGACGCCGAACGTTGCCCACCCGTTCGCAAAGCTGGACACCAGCGCCGAGCGGTAGGCGCCGACGCCGATCGCATCCGCCAGCCGCATGTCGGGATTCCGCCCCTGTCCGTGGCCGGCCTCCCTGCGCTCGTGGCTGAGCTGTGTCTGGACGACGGCGGCGGCGACCACCAGCGCCGCGGCATAGGCGAGGAAAGGCACCCGCAGGCCAAAGCCTGCGAGCAGGCCGCCGACGATCGGGCCGCAGACGTTCCCGACGAGGAATGCCGAGGCGTAGGCGCCGGACACCCGGCCCCGGCTCTCCGGCGGAGCCAGGCGGATCACCAGCGCCATGGAGGCCACGGTAAACATGACCGAACCGATGCCGCCCAGGCCGCGGAACAGCAGCAGTTGCCAGTAGCCCTGCGCGAAGGCACAGGCTGCGGTGGACGCTGCCACAATCAGGAGTCCCGCAACATAGACCGGGCGTTCACCCCACCTGGCGATCAGGGCCCCTCCGGCCGGGGCGAAGACCAGGCGCATCAGCGCGAAGATGGCCACGATCACAGCGGCCTCGGTGTTACCGACCCCGAAGGTTGTGGCGAATTGTGGCAACACAGGCGCAACAAGCCCGAATCCAAGCGCGATAAGGAACGCCGCGGCCAGCATCACCTTGATGTCGCGCGGAAGCTTGTCCTGCCCCGGCCGCCTCAGGCCCGGAATCCGCGACGTGGCGCCGCTCACAGCTGGTGTAGACGTCATGGGGCCGGTGTCCTTGCACTTTCGGTTACGGGTTGCTTGCAAGAGGGATGAAACATAACCGTAACAAGCCAGATATGCACCATTTACTTCCTAGAGGTTGTTGTAACAAACGCGCAATCTAAATCCTCCGTGGGCGAAACACAGCGCGACCAGACTCTTCATAGGACGCAAAAGGCGTTGGCAGGCGGAGAGATCCGCAGTATCGATCTGAGAGAGGACGTGCACCATGGAACTTACCGCAGGTCACGTATGGCTCATGGTGGCGGCAGCACTCGTGCTGTTTATGACACCGGGTCTGGCATTTTTCTACGGCGGCATGACGCGCGCCAAGGCCGCACTGAACATGATGATGATGAGCTTCATCTCCATCGGCATGGTCGGTGTTGTCTGGGTTCTCTGGGGTGCATCGATGAGCTCCGGCGAAGGATTCCTGCAGATTGTCGGGAACCCGTTCGCAACATTCGGGCTCGAGGGGATCACCACTCCTGACGGCCTGATCAAGGTCGGCTACGCCGCGACCTTCGCCATCATCACGGTTGCGCTGATCAGCGGCGCGATCGCTGACCGCGCCAAGTTCGGCGCCTGGACCGTGTTCGTCCCCGTCTGGGTCACGCTCGTCTACTGCCCGCTTGCCTACATGGTGTGGGGCGGCGGACTCTTCGGCCCCGAAGGCGCCGTGGGCCAGGCGCTCGGCCCGGCCATTGACTTCGCCGGCGGCACCGTGGTGCACATCAACGCCGGCGTGGCAGCCCTTGTGCTGGTGCTCATCATCGGCAACCGCCGCGGCTTCGGTAAGGACCCGAACCACCGCCCGCACAACATCCCGTTCGTGATGCTCGGCGCAGCCATCCTGTGGTTCGGCTGGTTCGGCTTCAACGGCGGCGCCGCCACCACCGCTGAGCAGGGCGGCCTGATCTGGATCAACACGCTCGCAGCCCCGGCAGCGGCAATGCTCGGCTGGCTCATCACCGAACGCATCCGCGACGGCCACCCCACCTCCCTCGGTGCCGCCTCAGGCGTGGTTGCCGGCCTGGTTGCCATCACTCCGGCCTGCGCCAACGTAAGCCCGGTCGGCGCGCTCGGCCTCGGCGTCGTCGCCGGTGTCGCGTCCGCCCTTGCCGTCGGGCTCAAGTTCCGCTGGGGCTTCGATGACTCCCTCGATGTTGTGGGTGTCCACCTCGTGTCGGGCATCATCGGCACCGTTGCACTGGGCTTCATCGCACTCCCCACCGACGGCGTCGGCGGCGGCCTCTTCTACGGTGGCGGCGCAACCCAGCTTTGGGCCCAGCTGGCAGCAGCCGGTATCGCCATCGCCTACTCGGCAATCCTGACCGCCATCATTGCCCTTGCCATCCACAAGACCATGGGCTTCCGGGTCTCGGATGAGCAGGAAGTGGTGGGCGTTGACCTGAGCCTGCACGCCGAAACGGCTTACGAGTTCGGCGTCGGCGGCCACGGCGGCAGCTTCCAGCCCCTTCACGAACTGATTACCGGCAAGGGAGCTCCGGAAGAGGGCGCAACCGCCGGCTCCAAGAAGACAGAATCAGCAACAGGTAAGGAAAGCGTGGGGGCATGAAACTGATCACAGCAATCGTCAGGCCGGAGAAGCTCGAATCCATCCGGGAAGGCCTGGAAGCCTATGGTGTCCAGGGTCTGACGGTCAGCGCGGCAAGCGGCTACGGCCGGCAACGCGGCTACACGGAGGTGTACCGGGGAGCCGAATACAACGTGGACCTCCTGCCGAAGATCAGGGTTGAGGTGCTGGCCACCGACGAGCAGGCCGACGACATCCTCGACGTCATCATCGCAAGTTCCAACACGGGACGCGCGGGTGACGGCAAGGTCTGGACCATGGATGTTTTCGAAGCAGTCCGGGTCCGTACCGGGGAACGCGGCGTAGCTGCAATCTAGCCGCCCGGCCGATAGCCGGCGGATGCACAGAGCGGGCAGGAACCTGGAAAGGTCACCTGCCCGCTCTTCTGCTTGCCGTCCTACTCTTCCGGCTCCGAGCCGGGCCAATCCACAGGACCCGACGACCCGGCGTCGTACTCCTGCAGAGGCGACGTGCCCCGCGACCATGCCTTGAGGACCGGTTCCACAATCCGCCAGCAGTCCTCGGCAGTGTCCCCACGGACAGACAGCAGCGGGTCGCCGTTCAGCACGCCCTCCAGCACTTCGCCGTAGGGGAGCAATTCGGAGGCATTCAGCCCCGCGCGGAGGGTTGCCCGGTCGAGGCTGAAAATATCGCCGGGGCCGTTGACATCGACGTCGAGGTCCAGGGTGTCCGGTCCAAAGCCGATCCGCAGCCGGTTTGGGGCGTCCACGCCCGTGAAACCGACGGGCAGATGGGGAACGGGGCGGAACGTCACCACAGCCTCCTTGCGTTTCAACCCCAGGGCCTTGCCGGAGCGCAGGATGAACGGGACGCCCCGCCAGCGCCAATTGTCGATCTCCACCGTGACCTCCGCGAGCGTCTCGGTACCGCGGGAAGGGTCGACGCCCTCCTCTTCTGCGTAGTCCGGAACCTGCTTGCCGGACAATTCCCCGGCGGAATACCTCGCCCGCCGGGTGGACTGCGCGTACGGCGCCTTGATGCTGCTGGCGCGGAGCAGGGTCGAGACGGCGTCGCGCAGGTCGCGTTCGCCGATCGTGGCCGGCGCTTCGATGGCCATCAGCGCCATGATGTGCAGCAGGTGGCTCTGGACCATGTCCCGGAGGGCGCCGGCATTGTCGTAGTAGCGTGCCCGTCCTTCCAGTGCGAGGTCCTCGTCGAAGATGATCTCCACCTTCTCCACGTGCTGACGGTTCCAGACCGGTTCCAGGAAGTTGTTGGCGAAGCGCAGGCCCAGGATGTTCAAGACCGTTGCCTTGCCGAGGAAATGGTCCACCCGGTGGATATGGTCTTCGGGGACCAATGCCGTGAGTGTGCGGTTGAGGGAGCGGGCGGATGCCTCGCCCGATCCGAACGGCTTCTCCATGACCAGGCGCGTCCCTGCTGGTACCTGGCCGGGCTTAAGGGTTTCACAGGCCCGTTGGCTGACCTGCGGGGGAAGGGCGAAATAGACGGCGGCCGGGGCGTCCAGCGATGCCAGCAAGGAGGCGAGCGGCCCGTCCGCTGTGACGTCCAGCTGATGGTAGGAGGTGCCGGCCTCCATGGCCGCCAGGGCCTTCCGTCCGGCGGCGTCGGCGGACTCGGAGGCCGGGGCGAAGGCGTCGTGGACCCGCGCCCGCCACTGTTCCGGAGTCCACGCATCGGAGCCGGCCCCCACCAGTTTGAGGCCTTCAGCGCGTCCCGTCGCCACAAGCCGGGCGAGCCCGGGAAGCAGCAGCCGGCCCGTGAGATCGCCGGAAGCACCAAGGATGAGCAGGGTTTTTACAGTCGTTAGGCTCGTCACCTAAGCCAGCATGCCATCTTGAAGGTCCGTCTTGGTACCCTAGATAGTCGAGTCCCGTCGCCGAAGCAGTTGGAAACAACAGCCGAGGCGCTGGTGTGCCGCAGGGCCGCCATCCGTCCATCCACTGAAAGAAGTGCACGGCGCGTGTTCAATTCACTCTCTGACCGGTTGACAGCAACCTTCAAGAATCTCCGTGGCAAGGGCCGCCTCACCGAGGCCGATGTCGATGCCACAGTCCGGGAGATCCGCCGCGCCCTG
>DATCVX010000028.1:0-2724 GCA_036566705.1 Arthrobacter sp.
CTTGAGTCACTGTGCCGCAAACACCATAGGCTCAAACACACAAGCGGCTGGGCACCCACCAAAGCCGGCAGAGACGAACCACCCGGCTGGATCTCACCCACCGGCCGCCACTACGGGCGCGAACACCACGACTGGGAACCACCACAATGGCCGCGCCAAATCCTGGACGAGCTCAAGATCCTGGAAGAGCTCAAGCGCTGGGATCCTGGTGCGGCCATGCCCGACGGCCCGCCAGCCGATGACGCCCAGATACAAGACACGCTCGTGGCAGCAGACCACACATGCGGGAAAGCACTTTCCCGCATATGCTGTACCCGAACCTGACTAGCCTCCTTGGAGATTTCCCATGCACCCGCAATCCCCTGCCACGGGTTCTGCCCCCAGTTCAGCCCGCGAGTCGGCGGCATCCAGCGTGGCCCCGCTCAGCCCTGACGCGTTTAAGACCCCCTACCGGGATCCTGTCTGGGACGGCCCCACAGACCCCATCCTTGTACCGGACCACCTGACCGGCGATTGGATGCTCTTCTACACCCAGCGCCGAGCCACACAACCCGGCCTGGCCGGGGTCGAATGGGTACACGGCACGGCCATCGGAGTGGCCCGCTCATCCGACGGCGGACTTAACTGGGCCTATCAGGGCATCCTGGACGGACTGGTCCCGCCGGGAACTGAGCTGCCCGCCACACTCTGGGCGCCCGACGTCGTGAGGATCGGGGACCAGTGGATCATGTACCTGACGGTCCTTGGCGGCGTCCGGACCGACTGGACCGGCAACGCCGCCATCGTCCAGTTGGCCAGCCGGGACCTCGTCACCTGGGAGTACCTCGGTGCCATCGACCTGGGCTCCCCGCGCGTCATCGACGCGGCGGTGGCCCTGTGCGGCGACGGCCAGTACCGGCTCTGGTACAAGGACGAGGCCCGCGGATCCAACACCTACAGTGCCGTGAGCAGCACCCCGGCCGATCCGTCGTCGTGGGTCATTGAAGGGCTGACCATTCCCGGACGGCCCCACGAAGGGCCCAAAGTCTTCAAACTTGAGGGGCAGTTCTGGATGATCGTGGACGAGTGGCGGGGCCAGGCCATCTACCGGTCGGAGGACGCCGCGGGAGGCTGGACGCGTCAGGAATACCTTGACGGCCTCTTCCTGACGGCTCCGGAAACGGCCGACGGCGGTCCGGTAGTTGGCCGGCACGCGGACGTCGTTCCGCTGGAGCCATCAGCCGATGGCAAGGATCGCGCCCTGATCGTGTACTTTACGCATCCCCACTGGAACGGCGAGGACATCGATGGCATGACGGTGGACCCCAAAACCCGCCTCAGCCATGTCCGGGCCGCCTTGCTGGAAGTCCGCGACGGCACCCTGGTCTGCACCAGCCTCTGACGCCGGACACAGCCAGGCTCGCCAGGGCACGCCCCGCCCCGGCGCACGCACGTCGCCGTGGCACGCACACATGGCACGACAAAGGGCCGAACTGCGGAACTATAAGCCAGCTGATGCTGACACCGGTCCGCTGTTCGGCCCTGCGCCGGACTCGTTCCCCGGGCGGTGCCAGACGGCACCACCCGGGCTTCATTCAGGGAATTTCAGGTCCGTCGCATTGGGGCCTGCTGGATATCAGGTACCGCTGCGGACCACGCATGGGGGTCAGGCGCGCTGCGGCGAACCGAGCTCCACCGGGTCTTCGTCGGTAAGGTAGGCAAGCTCCGAGTGGGCTGCGATGTCGATGCCGCGGAGTTCGTCTTCGGGCTTGATGCGCAGGCCAATGATCCGGTCGAGGATCTTGGCCAGGATCCAGGTGACCCCGAAGGAGTACACCAGGACAGTGACCGTGGCCAGAGCCTGGACCCCCAGCAGTTCAACGCCGCCGCCATAGAAGAGGCCGCTCACTCCGTTCGGAGCTGCGTCGGTGGCGAACAGGCCGATCAGCAGGGTTCCGAGGATGCCGCCCACGAGGTGGACGCCTACGACGTCGAGTGAATCGTCGTAGCCAAGGCGGAACTTCAGTTCGATGGCGAGGGAGCAGACAGCGCCGGCGATGGCACCGATGGCCAGTGCGCCAAGCGGGCTGACCGCGCCACAGGCAGGCGTGATGGCAACGAGGGCCGAGATCAGGCCGGAGGCTGCGCCCATGCTGGTGGCCGCGCCGTGGCGGAGGCGCTCAACGAGGGCCCAAGCGAGAAGGCCGGCAGAGGCTGCCACCGCAGTGTTCAGGAAAACGACGGACGCGGACTGGCCGGCGGAGAGTGCGGAGCCTGCGTTGAAGCCGAACCAGCCAACCCAGAGCAGCCCGGCACCAACGAGCACCAGCGGCCGGCTGTGCGGCTTGGTGTGCTCCATCTTGGGCCACCCGGAACTCTTGCCCAGCACCAGGGCCAGGGCCAGGGCCGCGGCGCCGGCGTTCATGTGCACTGCGGTTCCACCGGCGAAGTCGATGGCCTTGATGCCGCTCGCGATCCAGCCGCCAGTGACGCTGCCGTCCGCGGAGGAGAAAGCGAACACCCAGTGTGCGATGGGGAAGTAAACGATGGTTGCCCAGATTCCGGCAAACAGCATCCAGGCGCCGAACTTCATACGTCCGGCTGCCGCTCCCGCAACCAGGGCCGTGGTGACACAGGCGAAGAACAGCTGGAAGGCGGCGAACAGAATCACCGGAATGGAACTTGCCTCATCTGCGGCCAGCAGCTGCCCCATGCCGGGGAATTCCGTAATGTCCCCGATGAGTC
>DATCVX010000029.1:0-2348 GCA_036566705.1 Arthrobacter sp.
ATCCGGAGTCCGCAGTGCCGGGATACGGCGAGGTCCTGCTGGGCCTGGAGCCGCCCGTGCCGGACTGGACCAGCATGAACAACCTGGACCGCGTCCTGGAGCAGTTGGCAGCAGGTGGCGGGCAGGCTGCCGCGGCGGCACTCTCGGGGCGCGGCTGGATTTCGTGGTGCCGCGGACGCGGGTCGTATGCAGCGGCGCACCTGGGGCAGTCGCTGGACGAAGAACCCGGTTACCGGCTCGCTGAACTCCTGCTCGAACTTGTCCGGCGGGGGACTCTCTGCGGCTGGGCTGCGCGGAAGGAGGCTGCCTGGCAGAAGTTTGGACCTGATGCCGCCTGACAGGGAGAAGGCGGAGGCGTGCGGCCCCGTTTGGGAAAACCGTGAGACAATGGATGCCGAGACCCGGTTGGGTCCGTGAATCTGGTGCACGTAATGGGTCCCTTACCGGGAACATTACAGCCGCCCCGGCAGTTCTACTTAAGGACTCTGCCGGCCGTGGTTGCACCTGATATTCATCACGGACTTGACAGGGTCATAGTGGTGTTGCCCGTATGGTGATTCCACAGACCGCCGCTAGAAAGGTTTTCTGTGACCCCGTCTTCCGCGAAGAAGGAACCCGCAGCCCAGGACGACTTGTCCCCTGAGGAGAAGCAGGCTGCAACGAACGCCAAGCGTGCAGCCACGCGGGCAGCAAACAAAGCTGTCAAGGATGCCACCGCCGGTGATGGGGATGGCAGGCCCGAACCCAAGAAGCGCGGGCCCAAGCCCGGTGCCAAGGCCGCTGCTGAAGCCGCCGGAAAGGCCGCGCGCGGCTCCGACGACGAGGACGACGTCGAGGAAGACCTCGACGACATCATCCTGGACGGCCCGGACGCCGTCGATGACGGTGAAATCAACGCCGCCAAGGAAGCGACAGCTGCCACCGGCAAAGGCTTCGTCTACTCCGACGCCGACGACGACGACGCCCCTGTCCAGCAGGTCATGTCCGCCGGCGCCACCGCCGACCCCGTCAAGGACTACCTGAAGCAGATCGGTAAGGTTGCGCTGCTCAACGCCGAGCAGGAAGTTGACCTCGCGCTCCGGATTGAAGCCGGGCTCTTCGCTGAAGAGAAGATCAACGCTGATGACGGCACCATGGACCCGAAGTTCAAGCGTGAGCTTGAATTCGTCATCCATGACGGCAAGCGCGCCAAGAACCACCTGCTGGAGGCCAACCTCCGCCTCGTGGTCTCCCTGGCCAAGCGCTACACCGGCCGTGGAATGCTGTTCCTGGACCTGATCCAGGAAGGCAACCTGGGCCTGATCCGTGCAGTCGAGAAGTTCGACTACACCAAGGGCTTCAAGTTCTCCACGTACGCCACCTGGTGGATCCGCCAGGCCATCACCCGCGCCATGGCCGACCAGGCCCGCACCATCCGCATCCCGGTGCACATGGTCGAAGTCATCAACAAGCTGGCCCGTGTTCAGCGCCAGATGCTTCAGGACCTGGGCCGCGAACCCACGCCCGAAGAGCTGGCCCTGGAACTGGACATGACCCCGGAAAAGGTCGTCGAGGTCCAGAAGTACGGCCGTGAACCCATCTCGCTGCACACCCCGCTCGGCGAGGACGGCGACTCGGAGTTCGGTGACCTCATCGAGGACTCCGAGGCCGTGGTTCCCGCTGACGCTGTCAGCTTCACGCTGCTGCAGGAGCAGCTGCACTCAGTGCTGGACACCCTCTCGGAGCGCGAAGCCGGCGTGGTGGCCATGCGGTTCGGCCTGACCGACGGACAGCCGAAGACTTTAGACGAAATCGGCAAGGTCTACGGCGTCACGCGTGAGCGCATCCGCCAGATCGAATCCAAGACCATGTCCAAGCTGCGCCACCCGTCGCGGTCGCAGGTGCTCCGGGACTACCTGGACTAGGACCGGATCAACCAACGCGGGGTCACTTCCTGCCCGATAAACCGAGATTATCGGGCAGGAAGTGACCCCGCGTTGCTTTGTCCTAAAGCAAACAGGACCCCCTCCCGGATGGAAGGGGGTCCTGCTTTGTGTAGTCGGTGGGGTCAGTCGACGGCTACGGGCGCCTTCTCATGAAGCCGGCCCGTCTCGTCGTGCCAGTCGGAGCTCAACGGCTTGAGCGTTGACTCGACCGCACGGGCATGGTGGCCGCAAAAGAGCAGCTCACCGCCGGAGGACTCGAGTACAACACGGACGTATGCCTGCGCTCCGCAACGATCGCACCGGTCCAGTGCGTTGAGTGTGCGGTCTGCCACTGCTGTTGTCATTTCGGCCTCCTTAGTAGATCTGTATGTCTATGTAACCAGTATTCGTAGCAATTCCATCGCAAGGATGGGGCAAGTTCGC
>DATCVX010000030.1:0-3982 GCA_036566705.1 Arthrobacter sp.
TCGATGGCGATTTTGCCGTTCGCGATCAGGTGGCGGGTCTCGCCGTGCACCGGCATGGCGTTGAGCGGTTCCAGGATGTTGTAGCAGTACAGCAGCTCACCCGCGGCCGCGTGGCCGGAGACGTGCACCTTGGCGTTGCCCTTGTGGATCACGTCAGCGCCCAGCTTGAGCAGGCCGTTGATGATCCGGAAGACTGCGTTCTCGTTGCCCGGGATGAGGCTGGAGGCCAGGATGACGGTGTCGCCGTCGCCCACCACCACGCGGTGGTCGCCGTTGGCCATGCGGGACAGGGCAGCCATCGGCTCGCCCTGGGAACCCGTGGACATGAGCACGACGCGGTTGTCGGGCAGGTTGTCGATGTTCTTGATGTCGACGATAAGGCCCTCAGGAACGTCCAGGTAGCCGAGCTTCGCCGCGATGGCCATGTTGCGCACCATGGACCGGCCGACGAACGCGACCTTGCGGTTGTGCTTGGCAGCTGCGTCCAGGACCTGCTGCACGCGGTGCACGTGCGAGGAGAACGACGCCACGATGATGCGCTTGGTGGCCTGGCCGAAGAGCCGTTCCAGGGTAGGGCCGATTTCCTTCTCAGCCGTGGTGAAGCCCGGCACATCCGCGTTGGTGGAGTCGGACATAAAGAGGTCCACGCCTTCTTCGCCCAGCTTGGCGAAGTGGCGGAGGTCGGTGATGCGGCCGTCCAGCGGCAACTGGTCCATCTTGAAATCGCCGGTGTGCAGGACAGTGCCGCCGGCCGTGCGGATGAATACGGCCAAGGCATCCGGAATGGAGTGGTTGACCGCAACGAACTCGCACTCGAAGGGACCGAACTTCTCCACCTGTCCCTCTTCAACCGTGAGGGTGTAGGGACGGATGCGGTGTTCCTGCAGCTTGGCCTCGATCAGCGCAAGGGTCAGCTGGGAACCCACCAGGGGGATGTCGGCCCGCAGCCGCAGGAGGTACGGTACCGCGCCGATGTGGTCCTCGTGGCCGTGGGTCAGGACGACAGCCACGATGTCATTGATCCGGTCCTCGATGTACGAGAAATCGGGCAGGATCAGGTCAACGCCGGGCTGGGTTTCTTCGGGGAAAAGGACACCGCAGTCCACCACGAGGAGCTTGCCGTCGATTTCGAACACGGCCATATTCCGGCCGATCTCCCCCAGCCCGCCCAACGGAACGATCCGAAGGGTGCCTTGCGGCAGGGCGGGAGGGGTGACAAGGCCGGGAAGGGCGATTTGGGTCATAGTGCACTACTTTCCAGGCGGAAGGGTGCCGGTCTTAGCCTTCAGGAAAAGACCAGCCCTCCTTCAGCCAAGTCCTCGCGGATGGTTACGATCTCGGCTTCGTCCGGCTCCACGAGGGGCAAACGGACAATCGAGTTGGGCAGGACTCCCTGCCATTTAAGAATCTGTTTTGCGGCAACGGCACCCTGGACGCGGGTCATCGTTGCGCGGATGACCGGCTGGAGCTCAAAGTTGATCTTCCGGGCCGTCGCGAGGTCGTTCGCGTTGACGGCGTCGATCAGTTCGCGGAAGCGTCGGGTCGCCACGTGGGTGGTGACACCAACGAGGCCGACGGCGCCAAGGGCCATCCAGGGAAGGGTCAGTCCGTCATCCCCGGAGTAGAAATGGAGGTCAGTCTCGGCCATAACGCGGGTTGCGGCGGTGAAATCAGCCTTGGCGTCCTTGACCGCGACGATGTTCGGGTGCTGCGCGAGGCGGATCATCGTTTCGGGCTCGATCGGGATGGAAGAGCGGCCCGGGATGTCGTACAGCATGACCGGCACATCGGTTGCTGAGGCGATGGCCTCGAAGTGTGCGCGGACCCCCGCCTGGCTGGGCTTGTTGTAGTAGGGCGTGACGAGCAGGAGCCCGTCGACGCCCAGCGCGGCCGCCTTCTTCGAAAGGCGCACGGAGTGCGCCGTGTCGTTGGTTCCGGTTCCGGCGATGATAGCGGCCCGGTCGCCGACGGCCTCCTTGACAGCACGGAACATGCCAAGGTTTTCCTCGTCAGTGAGGGTGGAGGTTTCGCCGGTGGTGCCGGTTACGACCAGGCCGTCGCAGCCATCATCCACGAGCTTGACAGCCAACTCTGCCGCCTGGGCGTAATCCACTTCGCCGTCCTTGGTGAAGGGTGTAACCATGGCGGTCAGGAGGGTACCAAGGGCAGGGATGTTCGCGGATGTGTGAGGCATGGAAAAAACGTTACCCTGTCCGCGGCTGGTTAGGACAATGGCGGGGACGTGATGAACGTCAAATATCGCCTGCCGCACACGTTGTTGGGACTTCCGGGCTCAACGGAATTTCAGCAGTGCGCTCCGCGAGAGGGTTGCCGTGACCACTTCCGTTCCTGTTCCTGCCGCCTTCTTCATCCGCATGCCGTCAGGACCCCAAAAACCGCTCAGGCCGCACGAGGATCCCAGGACGGTGGTTCCACCAAGGTTGGCCAGGATGCCAAACATCCTGTTGTCCATGGCGCGGGCGCCCAGGTGAAGCTCGAGCCGGTGGTCCTCGTCCTGGGTATAGACGGCAGAAACCGCGTAGGCATCGGCGCCGGCCTCTGCCGCTCCGCTTGAATGGGCGGGCACGGCGGCATCGAAGCAGATGGCAAGGCCGATCCGCCAACCGTCAAGTTGCAGGACGCTGGCACCCTTGCCGGCAACAAAAATATCCTTTTCCCGGCCATGCAGGTGTGTTTTGAAGGCGGGTTCGGTGGTGCCGTCCGGATGGATGGCGAGGGACGCCAGCCGCGGAGTGCCCCCGGGTTCCCGGTATGCGCCTCCCACGACGGCCGTAATTCCGGTGCGGCGGCAGATTTCACGGACATCCTCGAGGCGCTCGTCGCCATGCACGAGCCAGTGTTCGGGTGAGGCCAGCAGCGCGAGGTCGTAGCCAAGCAGGGACAGCTCCGGGAACACGGCCAGCCGTGCTCCGTGCGATTCTGCGTCCTCGATCAGGCGGACATGCTCCATGGCATTGGGGAGAATTCCGCCGTCGAGGGCCTGGTACTGGATGGCGGATACCGTCAGGGCGTTGGTCACCACTTCATCCTAGGGAACCAGGCAGGACATATTCAGGGCGAGGAGACCCCGCCATACTGCCGGCCATGGTCCGACCGCGGCATGTCCGGACCGCAGTAGCGTCCGACGGCAGCCTCCCGCAGGCTCTCAGCCCAGGCAGCCAGGCGCTGGGCGGCCCTGACGTAGTGGAAGAGTTCCGTGGGCGTGAGGGCGTCCAGATCCGTCTCTGACAACCGGCGCGCCAGTTCAGCCCCGGCCGGCTGTGCCGCCAGCGCGATGCCCTCCTGCTGCCACTGGACGTCCTCGGGTGTTTCCCCGGCCACGAGCTGCCGGAAAAGATAGTCAACGACGCCGGGGCTCATGGTTTCATAAGTCCCGCGGGCGCCGCCGGACCGTCAGGGGCGCGGCTGGTCCGGTCCGGTCCTTTCCCCGCCGGAGGGGCTGAGGGTGGCTGTGGCTGTGATGGGGTCTGCATGCCGCCAATATTATTCGAACATATATTCGAACACAAGGCCTGCGCGGCAGTGTCCCAGGAGTTTCCGTGGAGGGGACAGCCGGCACTTGACTGCCTGTCCCCGGCATCCTGTGAGACGATCGGCTCATGACCTCCCGCGCCACGGCAAAGCCTTCCAGGGCGCCCCGAAGCTCATCAGCCGCGGACCGGCTCCGCGGAATTGACGCGGCCCGTGGGCTGGCCCTCCTGGGCATGATGGCCACCCACCTGCTCCCCACGTTCGAGTCAAACGCCGAGCTCACGCCCACGTGGATCGGCCTGACCTTCTCGGGCCGTGCAGCCGCCCTCTTCGCCGTACTGGCGGGAATCGGCCTCGCACTGTCAACGGGAAAGCAGGTGCCGGCCGAAGGCGCCCCCCTGGGGGCCGCCCGCCGCGGGATTGCCTTGCGCGCGGCGGTGATTGCCGCCGTCGGACTGACGCTGGGCGGGCTGGAAGTTAACCTGGCCAT
>DATCVX010000031.1:0-3694 GCA_036566705.1 Arthrobacter sp.
GACGGCCACAAACATGAGCGCGAATCCGGCGGCGAAGATCCCGATCCGGGCGAGGTTTTCTGTCACAAACACTTCGAAGTAGCCGAGCTGCCGGTACCAGAGGACGTCAGTCCACACGTTGGCGAAGAAGATGAAGCCCACCACTGCAATGGCAACAACGATCAGCGTGGGCGTTAGGGCCCCGCGTCGCGAGGGGGGTCTTCCGGGCGGGATGGGGCTGGTAGGACGGGACAAACTCGGTACCTCATAGCTGGTCGTCAGGTTTACATGAGAAGCGTGCGTGCGGTTGACGTCCGGCACCGGTCAAGCGTGTGGCATCGTCCGTCATATCTGCCACGAGTGGCGGTAAAGCTTAGTTCCTGCCTCAGTCTAGTTGCTGGTACAGGCCGCAAGCCCGGAGGTGTCCTGCCCCGACGCGGCGAGTTCGACGGCGTCACGCGCCTCGGCGAGATTCTCCACCTTCACCACCTGCAAACCGCCGGGAATGTGCCCGGCTACGTCGTCGCAGTTGGCGGCCGGCGCGAGGAAAAGGGTGGCCCCGGCGGACCTTGCGCCCTGCATCTTCTGGGCGATTCCACCGATGGGCCCCACCTTGCCGTCCGGAGTGATCTCGCCGGTGCCGGCTACATGCCTGCCGCCGGTGAGGTCTCCGGGCGTCAGCTTGTCGATAATGCCGAGGGAGAACATCATCCCCGCGCTGGGGCCGCCCACCTTGTCAAGGGAGATCTTCACGTCAAGGGGGAAAGTGAATTTGTACTTGAGCATCACACCCAGGATGTAGCGGCCCTCACCGTTGTCCTTCGGCGTGATGGCCTGGACCACCGCGTCCCCTCCCCTGTCAAGGACTACCGTGGCCGGTGCGCCCTTGCCGGCGGCAAGTTCGTCCTGGATGACGGAGAGTGCGGTGATGGGTTTTCCGTTGATGGACCGAAAGACGTCGCCTTGCTCGATCTTCCCTTCGGACGGTGAGCCGGTGGAAAGTCCCGCCGCCTGCAGTTCCTGGCTGAAGGGAATGTCCAGCTCGTTGAGTGCCGATGCAACAGCGTTTTCCTGGGACGTGGCCATAGCCACGGAGCTCTGCTCCTCAGCCTGCTCCCGGGTAGTGCCGACGGGGTAAATCAGTTCCTGCGGATACACCGACCTGGACGGGTCCAGCCACGCTGCAAAGGCACCGAAGATACTGACCGGGCCGTTAGGGCCGCCGTCGACGTAAACGGTGGTCAGGTCCAGGTTCCCTGCGGCCGGATAGGTCTCGCGCCCGGTCACGCTGATGACGGGTGCGCCCTGGGCCTCGCCCAGCGTGTTGAACGTGGGGCCGGGTTTTTCAACAACGTACGGCACGGGCAGCATTCCGGCGGCGAGGCCAAGGCCCAGCGCCGCCACGCCGGAGACCATCATCAGGGAAACCTTCTTGCCGCGGCGCCTTGGACGCATCGATAGCATGGGGTCGTAAGGTTCCGGATCCTCGGGAACCGGGCTGTCCATCCGCCACGCGGACGGCGCTTGATCGGCAGGCCCTGTGCGGCCGTCGGGCTCGGTTGCACGGTCATCGGGGGGATGGTCGCCACGGGTCGTAGTCACCCATCCAACATTACGCGTCCCGGTAGCCGGCAAGCTCTTTGCCTACAGCGAACGTCGCCGCTGCGCGGCAGACAGCCGCCGCTGCCCGGGGTACCGTGAAGTTGATCAACAGTCACACCGACGATCGGCGTAATCATGACCTCCAACCCACTCAATCCGTCCAACGGCGATGACGCTCCCAAGGATCCGCTGACAGAAATGCTGCAGAACCTTATGGGCGGCAAGGGCATGGAAAACATCGACCCCGCCGAACTCGCGAAGGCCGCCGGCCTGCCTGACGACCCCAACCTCCTGGCCCAGATGTTCTCCCAGGTCCAGGCCATGATGAGCGCGCCCTCCGAGGGACCCGTCAACTGGCAACTTGCCCATGAGAACGCCAGGCGGGTTGCTGCCAGCAGCGCGGATCCGTCCGTGACATCGCTCCAGTCCCGTGAAGTGGACGAGGCCCTGCGCCTCGCCGAGCTGTGGCTCGACCCGGTGACGGACCTGCCGGCCACCGGCCTGATCGGCCGGGCATGGTCGCGCGCCGAATGGGTGGAAGCAACCCTCGGCACGTGGAAGCGGCTCACGGAGCCTGTCGCCAACAGCATCGCCAACGCGCTGTCCAATGCCATGACCGAACAGATGCCGGAGGAGATGAAATCCATGATGGGCGGCGCCTCCTCCATGCTGCAGAACATGGGCGGAGCGATCTTCGGCATGCAGCTGGGGCAGGCCATCGGCGCCCTCTCCGCTGAAGTGGTCAGCTCCACCGACATCGGGGTCCCGCTCGCGGACCTGGAAATGGCACTGCTTCCGGCCAACGTGGCAAAGTTCGGCGAAGGCCTTAGCCTGCCGGAGAACGACATCCGGCTGTTCCTTGCCGTCCGGGAGGCAGCCCACGCCCGCCTCTTCGTGCAGGTTCCCTGGCTGCGGGGCCACCTGCTGGGAGCGATCGAGGCCTACGCCCGCGGTATCCACATCGACACATCCAGGATTGAAGAGCTGGCCCGGGACCTGGACCCCAGCAACCCCGAAGGCATCCAGGAAGCCCTGTCTCAGGGCGTGTTCATGCCCCAGCGGACGCCCGCCCAGGAGCAGGCCCTGGAAAAGCTTGAGACGGCCCTGGCACTGGTTGAGGGCTGGGTGGATGAACTTACCGCCGCCGCCACGGAGAAGCTCCTGCCGTCAGCCGGCGCCCTGCGGGAAACCGTCCGGCGGCGCCGCGCCACCGGCGGTCCTGCCGAACATGCGTTCTCGTCGCTGGTGGGCCTGGAACTGCGCCCGCGTCGACTGCGCGAAGCCGCCACGCTGTGGGCGGCCCTCAAGAAGGAACGCGGCATCGAAGGCCGGGACGCCATCTGGCAGCACCCCGATCTCCTTCCCACCGCCGAGGACCTCGACGATCCCCTGGGATTCAGCGGCCGCCGCAAGCTGGCGGAGGCCAGCGACACCGAAGTCGACGACGCCTTGCAGAAGCTGCTCAGCGGAGGCTTCGACACCGCACCGGAACAGGGCACGGATGAGGCCGGAAGCGGCACGGACACCGGAGGCTCCGGCTCCACCGGCACGGAGGGCAGCCCCGACGGCGGAACTGACGGGGACCGGCCGAAAGGCTAGGCCCCCTGGCTGGGGAGATCTTTCCTAGTCAGCGTCAGCGGCCCACAGAGCCGCCTGGTCCGGTGCACTGTGCCCGCCGTCGCCGGCCATGCCTTCGGTACCGGCGGCCAGGCCGCGGGACGTTGCGAACGAGACGCCTTCAAGGAATGCCTTAGCCCTTGCCGTGTCCGGGTAAGCCTCCAGCAGCTTCCAAAACGCGGCGTTGTGACCGGCCACCAGCAGGTGGGCCAGCTCATGAAGCAGGACGTAGTCGATCACCCACTGGGGCATGGGCCGGAGCTTGTCCGAGAGCCGGATGGTGCCTTCAGACGGCGTCGCCGACCCCCACCGGGAGTTCTGGTTACTGACCCAGCGGACCGACGTCGGGACTGCCCGGCCGCCAAAATAGCGGGCGGACAGGTCGGCGGCGTGGGCCGCGAGCCCGGCGTCGGTTGCCGGCTGCTGCCGGCGTTTTTGGGCGCGGCGGCTGCCCTGGCGATGAAGCTTCTCCAGCATGCGGTGCACCCACTCGGAT
>DATCVX010000032.1:0-1524 GCA_036566705.1 Arthrobacter sp.
CAATTCGTCGGGGAACGTCAACGTCCGCCTGAAGCCGCTCCTGACGGTGGAGGACATCGACGAGGCAGCCAAGAAGACGCCGTCCTACCGCGCCCCGGGACAATAGGCGCCCGGGACAAAAGGGGAGTTCGGCACCCTGCCGGAGTGCCGCCGTCGTGAATTACGACGGCGGCACTCACCTGGGCGGCCAGCCCGCGGCGCCCGGCCCGTCGAACAGCGCGCTGGTGCTGCTCTGAGGCACCACCACGTGGACGGCGTTGCGCTGGACCGTGAAGTCGGTGGGCGTGGTGGTTGCGATCTCGCCGTCAAGGTTCACCGGCAGCGGCTGATCTGTGACCAGCCGGACGCGCCGCGTGGTCAGGTGGTACACCCGGTCGTGTTTGATGAAGCTTCCGTCCTTGAGCAGCCGCGCGATGCTCACGTGTTCCCGGAGCGGCCCCGCCAGGATGGCGTAGATATCCAGGGTGTGGTCGTCGATCCCTGCCGTCGGGGAGACCGTGTTGCCGCCGCCGTAGTGCCGGCCGTTGCCGACGGCCACCTGGAGCAGGTCCTCGAACTCCAGCGGCTCGTGGTCCCCGTCGGGGAACTCCAGCCGGGCACGGAACGGCTTGTGCCGGGCATATGCCGCTATTGTGGCGATGCTGTACGCCAGCGGCGCGATGTACCGCTTCAGGCGGGGGCTGAGGGCTTCGGTGACAGCCACGGACAGGCCCACGGACGCGACGTTGAGGAAGGGCTCACCGTTGGCCCGCCCGAGGTCGATGTCCACCACCTTCCCGTCGGCGACGGCGGCACACGCCTCGGCGAGGTTGCTTGGGATCTCCAGCGTGCGGGCGAAGTCATTGGCGGTGCCCAGGGGAAGGACGCCGAGCACCACGTTGGTGCCGGCAACCCGGCCGGCTGCGTAGGACACGGTCCCGTCGCCGCCGCCCACAACCACCAGGTCGTGTCCGTCCGCCAGCACCCGGTCCAACGTCCCGGCAAGGTCTGCCCCCGAGTGCACAGGGTGCACGGCGGAGATGGGCACGCCTGCTTTTCGCATCGTGTCCACGGCAAGTTCGTGCGCGGCCCCTCGGCGCGAACCGGCGTTGATCACGACGGCGGCAGAGCGGGCGTCCCGGGCAGCCTTCATGTGGGCCATGTTAGGCGGTGGACCTGTGAATTCCTCCAGGCCGACACCGCAGCCGGCAGCCCGTTCGGCAGGGTTGCGCCCGTTGGAGCAGCTCAGACCAGCTGAAGCCCGTCCGCCACCACCCGCCCACCGTGGATCACGGTGCGGCCCGGCAGACGGTCCATTACGGCCGCCGTCACGGTGTCACCCTCCACCAGCACCAGCTCTGCCGGGTCGCCCACCGACGTGCCCGGGCGGTCCGCCACCGAAGCCAGGCGCCGGGCCTGCGGATCGATAACGCTGGACCCGCCGATGGTGGCGACGGCCACGCAATGTTCGATCAGCTCGTCGGCCCGGAACTTGCTGGTGAACGCCAGCTGCCAGGTCCGGTCCAGCATGTCCGCGTTCCCGTA
>DATCVX010000033.1:0-2232 GCA_036566705.1 Arthrobacter sp.
GGTCCCGGAACTGCCCAAGACCCGCTCCGGCAAGATCATGCGCCGCCTCCTCAAGGACGTCGCAGAAGGACGCGAAGTAGGCGACGCCACCACCCTGGCCGACAACACGGTCATGGCCCAGATCGCGGCGTCACTGCGGAAGTAGGCTCTTCTCCGACAGGGGAGGTCGGTCATCCTCCGCGTGCTGCTCGTACCTCGCTCTGACGCACGCTTCCGGATAACCGCCCTCCCCTGTCTAGTGCCTCCATCCCCGCACGCCGGTGCGGTGACCCCTAGACTTGTTGCAGTCCTGTCCCCTGGCTTTAAGGATTGCCCCCATGCTTCCCGCCGCACGTCACCAGGCCATTGTGGACGCTGTCCAGCGCGAGCGCGTTGTCCGCGTTTCGGACCTCGCCCAGCAGCTGGGTGTTTCGCTGATGACCGTGCGCCGGGACATTGAACTGTTGGAGGAGGGCGGCCGGCTGGAGCGCATCCACGGCGGCGCCAAAATCCCCGGCGACGTCAGCACCCACGAACCGGGCTTCGAGCTCAAGTCAACCCAGCTGACTGCCGAGAAGAAGGCGATCGCCCTGGAGGCGGCCGGCCTGGTGCACGAAGGCATGGCGGTGGGGCTTAGCGCCGGGACCACCACGTGGGCGCTGGCCAAGGAGCTGGTCAACGGTCCGCGCATCACCGTGGTCACCAACTCGGTGCGCATCGCCGATCTTTTCCATCACGGCGCCTCCGCCGGTTCAGGCAGGTACGGATCCACGGTGATCCTCATCGGCGGCGAACGCACGCCGTCGGACGCCCTGGTAGGTCCCATTGCGACGGCGGCGCTGAAGCAGCTGCACCTGGACGTGCTGTTCCTGGGCGTGCACGGCATGGACGCCGACGCCGGGTTCACCACCCCCAACCTCCTGGAGGCCGAGACGGACCGCGCCTTCGTGGCAGCGGCGCGCAACGTCGTCGTGCTGGCTGACCACACCAAGTGGGGCATGCTGGGGATCAGCACTATCGCCGCCCTGGACGAGGCGGACGAAGTCATCAGCGATGCCGGCCTCAGCGCCGAAGCCCGGCGGATCCTGGGCGAGCGGGTCGGCAAGGTCAGGATCGCCGGCTAGCGAACCAACACTCCTGATTCAGGGGCAGCCGCAGGACTGGCGGACGTGCAGCTTGGTGGCGAAGATCCTGTGTCGGGGCTCCTCGCCGCGGCGGGCGCCCACGAGTGCCGCCACGGCAGCTTCTGCCATGTCGGCCACCGGCTGTTCAACAGTGGTCAGCGGCGGCCACGAGTATTCGGCCTCAACGGAACCGTCGAAGGACGCCACTGCGATGTCACCCGGCACCGCCAGGCCGGCCTCATGGATAGCCCGCAACAGGCCAATTCCCTGCATGTCGGAGGTGGCAAAGATGGCTGTTGGCCGGTTGACGGACGCCAGCAGTCGCTGACCGGCGATGTAGCCGCCGGGCCGGGTGAACGCGCTGTACACGATGGGTCCTTCCGGCAGGCCCGCATGCTGCAAAGCCTCCCGCCAGCCCACCTCACGGCCGTCGGTGCTGCCGGAAACGTTGGTACCCATGGCCAGGCCGATGTTGGTGTGGCCGTGGCCAATCAGGTGTTCGACGGCGATCCGGGCGCCGGCAGCGAGGTCCACGCCGATGCTGTTGAAACCGGGGGCATCCCGTTCCTGGTTCAGCAGCACCGACGGGATGTCCGCCGTTTCCAGGACCTCCAGGTCGGGTTCGAAGAGGACACTGGCCAGCAGCACCCCGTCCACCTGCCGGGCGGCGAGGTTGCGGATGTTCCGCCGCTCCTTGGCAAGGTTCCCGTCCGAGTTGCTGAGCACAAGCGCGTAGCCGAGGGCTGCGGCGGCATCCTCCACCGCATGGGAGAAGAGAGCGAAGAACGGGTTGGAGATGTCCGGGACGACGAGGCCCAGCGTCTCGCTGGATCCCAGTTTCAAAGCCCTTGCCGCGGCGTTCGGGCGGTAGCCCAGGACGCGGATGGCGTCCTGGACCTTCGCTTCGGTGGCGGGGGCCACTTTCTTGGGCCCGCCGTTGACCACGTAGCTGACGACGGCGGTGCTGACGCCGGCGTACCGGGCAACATCCTTGCGGGTTACCGGGCCGCGCGGGGCCTGCACTGCTGGAGTCGTCATGGTGTACATGCTAGCTATCGGTTCCCCGGGGCGTCGCCAAAGTCGCGGATCGGCAGCCGTTCCCCGCCGCGGAGGGCAGACTCGTGCGCCA
>DATCVX010000034.1:0-8816 GCA_036566705.1 Arthrobacter sp.
TGCAGCTGCGCAACGCACTGCCGCCCAGCGAACCTCCGCCCCGCGGACTTCCGGTCAGGGCGCATCCGGTTCCCGCGCACCCGCCCGGCTGCCTGCCGCGGCAGCCAAGCGGCCGCCGTCGTCCGAGTCCCCGGTCCGCAAGCCGGCACCCAAACCGGGCACCAGGGCAGCGTCCCGGCGCTGACGCGGCGTGGCCCTGACGGTAAGAACCGCCGTCGCCACCCCGCCCAGGAGAAGGAGCCCGCCGGCCAGCTCGGCAGGGGTTGGCACTTCCCCGAGCGCCAGCCAGGCAGCACTCATCCCCACGACGGGCACCAGCAGGGTGAACGGAACCACGGCAGACGACGGGTAACTGGCCAGCAACCGGTTCCAGATTCCGTACCCCACCAGCGACGCAAAGATGGCGGTGTACAGCGCGCTGAGGATCGTGGCCGGCTGCAGGTCAGCCAGCGTTCCAAGCACGGCGTCCGGACCGTCCACCAGCAACGACAGGGCGGCAAGGGGCAACGGCACCACGGCACCGGACCAGACCACCAGGCCCAGGCCTGAGGCGGCTTTGGCCCGGCGGGCGATGACATTCCCGGCGGCCCAGGACAGCGCAGCGCCAAGAACGATGATGAGCGGCAGCAGCGGGGCCACGGCACTACGGCCCACGGCCACCACGGCCAGTCCCGCGACGCCAAGGACGACACCGGCCAGCTGGCGGCGGCTGGGCCGCTCCCCCAGGAACCCGGCGGCCAGGAGCACTGTCAGAAGCACCTGCGCCTGCAGCACCAGGGAAGCGAGGCCCGCCGGCATGCCGAGCGCCATGGCCAGATAGAGGAGCCCGAACTGGCCTGCGCTCATAAAGAGCCCGACGCCGATGATCGCCTTCCAGCTGATGTCCGGTTTCCGGATGATGAAAATCCAGGGAAACACCACCAGGACGAACCGCATTGCCACAAACAGCAGCGGGGGAACCTCGCGGCCGTTTGCATGCAGGCCGAAGTCGATGGCTACGAAGTTCAGGCCCCATAGAACGGCGACCAGGGCGGCGAGGAGGGAGTGGCGGAGGTTCACGCTCCCACTCTGGCAGAACGGCCAATGAAGCACCAGCGTTGAATTCAACGCATCATCATGTAAATTTGCTTCATGATTGACATAGGTTCACTCCGGGCGCTCGCGGCCATCGAGCAGCACGGATCCGTCATCGCAGCGTCGGAGGTGATGGGCTTCAGCCCTTCCGCCGTCTCGCAGCAGATCAAGAAGCTGGAAAAGCAGACCGGATTCGCCGTCCTGGAACGCCGCGGCCGCGGAGTGCTGCTGACTGAGCGGGGACTGACCCTGGCGGCCTACGGACGGCGCATCCTGTCGGAGCTTGAGGAACTGGAATCCACCCTGTTGTCGGATCCGGCCAAACCGACCGGGCACCTGAAGGTTGTTTCCTTTTCCACGGCCTGCCGGGGCCTCGTAGGGCCGCTGCTCGGCCGGCTGGCTTCATCCGGCGCTGACCTGCAGGTCAGCGTCCTGGCCGAGGATCCGCGGGAAGCCGTGGCGCGGGTGGCCAACGGTGAAGCGGACCTGGGAGTGGTGCACAACTGGAACTCCGTCCCGCTGGTAATTCCGGAGCACATGACCCTCGAGTGGTTGTGCGAGGACATGGCGGATCTGCTGGTGCACGCCAGCCATCCCTTGGCTGGACGCGGCCAGGTGGAACCGGCGGACCTGGTGGATGAGCGCTGGATCAGCACGCCGCACGGGGCCATCTGCAACGAGGCATTGCTGCGGATCTTCGCCGATCTTGGCCGGGTGCCGGACATCCGGGTCTACGATCCCGACTTCGCAACGCATATTGCCTTGGTGGAGCAGGGAGCCGTGGTGGCGCTGGTCCCCAGGCTCGGCCGGCCTGCACTGCCCCCGGATGTGGTCACCGTGCCCCTGGTCAACCCCGCGCAGGTCAGGCAGGTGGGAATGGTTTACCGCCGGACCATGACGGCGAGCCCGGGCATCCAGTACGTGGCCGGGCTACTGCGTGAGGTCAGTGCGCGCGCGGAACCTTGAACTTGGTGATCCGGGCGTCCTGCCCGTCGAGTTCGGCCCAGGATTTTTCGGTTTCCAGGACGGTGAGCGCGCTGGTGGGATACCTGGTGGCGGCGTCCATGTAGGCATCGTGGTCGGAGTCCCGCGAGGCGAGGTGCATGGCGAGGTCCTGGACCCCTGGCATGTGCGAGATGAGCATCAGCGTGGTGACGGTGTCCGGCACATGGTTGACCACTGTGAGCATGCGCAGCGCCGAGGCGGCGTACAGGCCATCCTCGAGCTTCGGCGTCGGGGCCTTGTCCCCCAGCTCGGAACACACCCAGGTGCAGGTCTGGCGCGTCCTGAGGGCACTGGAACACAGGATGAAGTCGGGGACGATGCCGTGCTTGAGGAGCCACCTCCCCGCCAGGGGCGCCTCGCGGTGCCCGCGTTCCTCCAGCGGCCGTTCATGATCGGCAACCCCGCCCGGCCAGTCAGCCTTTGAATGGCGCATAATCACCAGGCGTTTGATGTGGTGGTCACTCATGCCCCAAGCCTAGCGCCCACCCACGCCAGCGGCGCCGCCGAACAACAGCCGCGGAGGCCAACACTCGCTGGGCGGGACGCGCAAAGTGACATTTCGCTCATTGAGGGAGCTGCAGCGCAGCGGGACATCCCGAAAGCGCCGTTGTCGCGTGAGGCCCGCCGGCCGGGTTCCCTGGCCGAGCTTGCGAGGCAAGGGGGCCGGCGGAAACGCCGAGCGCAGGCGCCGAGGGATCGTCCCGCGAGAGCGAAAGCGCCCGCCCCCAGAGGGAACGGGCGCCGTCGCGCGTCACTGAAGGACTAGATCGAGTATTCCGGAGCGGCCCAGACAACAACTTCCGGGTGCTCGTAGAAGCGGTAGCCCTGGCCGCGGACGGTACGCACGGTGTTGGCGAGGCGCCCCAGCTTGGAGCGGAGGCGGCGGATGTGGACGTCGATGGTCCGCTCGTTGGGAACCTCCTCGGCGTTGCGCCAGAGGCCCTCGAGCAGTTCGTCGCGGCCCACGGTGCGGGTGCCGTTCTCGACAAGGTAGTTCAGGAGCTCGAACTCCTTGAAGGTCAGGTTCAGGGATTCGCCGTCCAGGTGGACCTCGCGGCGTGCCAGGTCGATCAGCACGCCGGACGGACGCGGATCCTGGGCCTGCTGCTGGCGTGCGGTTTCGGTGCGCTGGCGTGCGTTCACCGTGGGGTCACCGAAGGTGGAACGGACGACGTCGAGCGCGGAACCGGGGGTGCCGGCCGGCGCCACGGCCACAGCCGCGTAGCTTTCGGCTCCTGTCACCAGGGACTGGGCATAGGCGCGGATTTCCTGGGCGAGCTTGGCGATGGAGGTCCCGGCCGCAGCTGCGGTTTCCTCGTCGATGCCCATGTAGAGGACGAAGCCGCGGGCAACATTGTCATTGGCCACCGGGCGGACGGTGTTCGGGCCCGCTACTACCGGAGTGGGCGCGGTGACAGGCGCCGCGTCGGCGGGCTGCACAGCGCGAAGCTGGCCGTAGGAGTTGGGGTTGTAGCCCTGCGGGGCGTAGCCGGGGGCAGGGAAGCTGGTGCCGGGTGCGGCAGGAGCGAACGCCGGGCGGGCGCCGAACCCCTGGCGGAGGCCGGAGGGCTGGGCGGCCTTGCTGGCGTTTCGGACAGAGATGTGGACGTATCCGGATGCAACTGACATGGATTGCTTACCTCAATGTGAATGGCCGTCATCGCGGCTCGAATGCTTGGTTTCCCCGCAATGAGATCTGGGGAGGGGCGCCCGACGCTGGGCTGGGGGGCGAATGCCTAGGAACTTCGCGGGGTATGAAGGTCAGGCGTGCATTCGACAACAGCGCATGTCGGCAGCAGCGGGTGTGCTGGGCCAATATTCTGCGGCTGCAGGTGCTGTTGAGTTCTTGTTCACAATTGAAGTGTGCAACGTAACAATGACAACTTGCAAGTAACAATGGGCGCATCGTTCCGCATAGTGAGACGAATTCGGAGAATGTGGTTCAGATCACGATTCTGGGACAGCAATAAAATAACAGGTGTTTTCCAGAACGATTGGTTGGAAAACCTCTTTTCCCGAACAATCTTCGACGAGAACTCCAAATATGCCATTGGGATTCACCATCGATGGAATTGCTGAAACACACTACCTGGTTTGGGCCCGTGTCCAGCTCCTCCGCCATCCGGACAAAAAATTTTCCGGCCGATCCAGCACCGGATGGGCCGCGACCCCCGCCAGAGGTGCTGGCACAACGCCGCTGCGGACCGTACAGCTCGCTAGGCTGGGATTCACAGCCCGCGCACAGGAAGCCCATAGCGAGGGCTAACCGACAGATCGGAGAGTTGTCCCATGGCCACTTCGCACTCCATGACCAACAACCTTCCCCGGCTCACCCACCCGGACGGCTCCCCCATCCGCGCCCTGGTGGTCGACGACGAACCCAGCCTTTCCGAACTGATGAGCATGGGCCTGCGCATGGCAGGCTGGTCCGTAGCCGTCGCCGCCGACGGCCCGGAGGCGGTGAAACTTGCCAAGGAGTTCCGCCCGGACGTCCTGGTCCTTGACGTGATGCTTCCCGGATTCGACGGCGTTGAGCTGCTGACCAGGATCCGCGCGTTCGCGCCGGAGGTACCCGCGCTCTTCCTGACTGCCAAGGACGCTGTCCAGGACCGCATCGTGGGCCTGGCCGCCGGCGGCGACGACTACGTCACCAAACCCTTCAGCATGGAGGAGGTCCTGCTCCGGCTGCACCGGCTGGTACAGCGCTCCGGAGTGGCCGCGATGGACACCGCCGAACTGGTAGTGGGCGACCTCGTCCTCAACATCGATACCCGCGAAGTGACCAGGGCAGGCGACCAGCTCCAGCTGACCGCCACCCAGTTCGAGCTGCTCCGGTACCTCATGGAGAACCCCAAGCGGGTCATCAGCAAGGCGCAGATCCTGGACCGCGTCTGGGACTACGACTTCGGCGGCCAGGCGAACATCGTTGAGCTTTACATCTCCTACCTCCGCAAGAAGGTCGATGCCGTGCATCCGGCCATGATCCACACCGTGCGCGGGGCCGGATACGTCATCAAGCCGGCGGACTAGCAGTGCCCTCACTTTCCGGAGTTGCGCGCACGCACGGACGGAGCTGGCTCAAGCCGTCCACATGGCACCTGCGCACCCGCCTCGTCCTGGTGGCCATGGCCCTGCTGGTGGCCATCTGCGGAGCGGTGGGCCTGTTCAGCTACGCGTCCATGGATTCGTTCCTGACCCGCCAGCTCGACGAACAGCTCCGCCAGGCCGCATCCCGGTCCAACGATCCCGGCCGCCCGCCGCTGGGCGGCTTCAACGGCCGCCCTGACCCGCTCGATTCCCGCGGCCAAAGCGTGGGCACGCTCAACGCCCGGATCCTGGACAGCCAGGTCAATAGCGCCGGATTCCTGGCCTCCGACACCACCCGCTCCCCCCTGTCCGCCCAGGACAAAGAGGTCCTGCTTGCCCTCCAGGAGGACGCCGGCCCCGTGGACAGGACACTCTCCAACGGCGATTACCGGCTGGTGGCGGTGCAGACCAATTACGGCGACGTCCTGGTGACCGGGCTCCCGCTCGCCGGGAAGGAAAGCACCCTCACCTCCCTGGTATGGACGTTTGTGTTTGTTTCCCTCGGCGGACTGGTGCTGATCGGCTTGGCCGGGACCATCCTGATCCGGCGCACCATGCAGCCGCTTGAGCAGCTGTCCGAAGTCGCTACGCGCGTTTCGCGGCTCCCGTTGGACGCCGGGGAGGTGGCACTCGCGGTGCGCGTCCCGCCGTCGAACTCCAACCCCGGGACCGAGGTGGGCAGCGTAGGGCACGCGCTGAACCTCATGCTGGACAACGTGGCCAGCGCGCTGCAGGCGAGGCAGCGGAGCGAGACCAAAGTACGGCAGTTCGTTGCCGATGCATCGCACGAACTGCGTACCCCGCTGACGGCGATCCGCGGATACACCGAGCTGATGCGGATGACCGAGAATTTCACACCGGATGGGCGGAAGTCGCTGGCCCGGGTTCAAAGCCAGTCCGAGCGCATGACCACGCTGGTGGAGGACCTGCTCCTGCTTGCCCGGCTGGATGAGGGCCAGCCGCTGAAACTCAGCGAAGTGGACCTCACGCAACTGGTGGTCGAGACGGTCAGCGACGAGAAAGTCATCGCACCGGGCCACACCTGGCACCTGGAACTTCCGGACGAGCCACTGGCGGTCAACGGCGACGCCTCCCAGCTGCGCCAGGTACTGGTCAACCTGCTCTCCAACGCCCGCAAGCACACGGCTCCTGGCACTACGGTGACCACAGCCGTGATGAGGTCGGCGGACGGCAGCGCCGTAGTGACGGTGACGGACGACGGCGGCGGGATCCCGCCGGAATTTGTGGACCATGTTTTCGCCCGGTTTGCCCGCGCAGACGCGGCGCGCACGGGCGCGGCAGCGTCTGCCGGAACCGCAGCGTCGGAAGGGACCAGCGGCCTGGGGCTGTCCATCGTCCAGTCCATCGTGGAGGCCCACGGCGGCAGCGTGGAGGTGACGTCGCGACCGGGCCGGACCGAGTTCGCGCTGCGCCTTCCTGTGGTTGCGTGATCAATGCAAGGCAACGCACCGGCGTCGTGACCTCTGTTACCAAAATGTGACTTAAGCTCCGGGCTCCTGTACCGTCGATTAAGTGCGGTTCCCGTTTGGGCCGCATGTCCGGAGGACGCCAAGCTCTGCCGCTTCCCGGATTCCGCTTGACCAGGCAGAGGCGGGGGACCCAGAGTCCCGGGCATTTGATGCCCTTGGGGTGAAGCCAGCACGTGATTTTTCCGTGTGGCCGGATGCCCTCATCCGAACCCGACAGCTAACTCCGCAGGTGTGAGAGGCGATCCATCATGTCTGAATTTAAGGTAGAAACACGCCCGCAGAGCGGGTCCATCAAACCTCACGGCCGCCGCAGGCTCCCGGAAGCGGAAGCACCGGCACCGGCCGCGTCCCGGCTGGCTAAAATCCCGTCCTTGGGCCGTCGTACAGCCGTGTTCACCGCTGCCTGCGCCCTGCTCATCGGCGTGGGTGCCGCGGGCCAGGCCTCCGAGTCCAGCCTTCCGGTAGCCGCCAGCGAAACCCAGCCGTCGCCCGCAGCCTCAGCTGCCGCGGACATCCAGTCCAAACTGAGCTTCGAAAAGGCCGAAATCCAGGCGCAGCCCGCCCCGGCGCCCGTACCGGCTGAGATCAGCGTTGCCCCGCAGGCCGCCGAGCCGGCACCCGCACCGGCTCCTGCCCCCGAGCCGGCGCCCGCCCCTGTGGTGGCCGTCAACGATCCGGCCGGGGCGCAGGCATACGCTGCCGGCCAGCTCGCAAGCTATGGCTGGTCCGCTGACCAGATGCAGTGCCTGCAGACGCTGTGGACCAAGGAATCCGACTGGACCACCACCGCCACCAACGCGAGCAGCGGCGCCTACGGCATCGTCCAGTCGCTGCCCGCCGAGAAGATGGCGAGCGCCGGTGCGGACTACCTCACCAACTACCGCACGCAGATTAACTGGGGCCTGAACTACATCCAGGAGCGCTACCAGTCGCCGTGCGGTGCCCTGAACTTCCACTTGTCGCACAACTGGTACTAAGCCGGCCTCTCCGGCTTCCGACCAGCGCAAGCAGCAGGTGCCCGTGGAATGGACCGACGCGTCGGATTCCAACGTAGATTACAGCCGGACTGCCCTTGCCTATCTCCGCGACGCCGGACGGCTCCGGCGCGACCTGCGGTCCGGCCGGATCCCGGTGCCCGCGGTCCGGGCTTCCCTGGCCTGCGGCTCCGGGCCATACTTGGGCCATGAAATTCACCACCACCATCCTTGGCAGCGGCAACAAGGCAGGCATTGAGGTTCCGGAACAGGTTGTCGCCGCCCTCGGCGCGGGCAAGCGTCCGCCCGTGGTGGTGACCATGAACGGCAAGAGCTACCGGAGCAGCATCGCGGTGATGGGCGGGAAGAACATGGTCGGCGTGAGCACCGCCAACCGGGAATTCACCGGCGTGGCGGCCGGCGACACCGTCGAGGTGGACGTGGAACTGGATACCCAGCCGCGCATCATCGAGGTTCCGGACGACCTGGCAGCTGCGCTGGCTGCGGAACCGGATGCCCAGGCGTTCTATGCCACGCTGAACTACAGCGCGCAGCGCCGTTATGTGGAACCGCTCGGGGATGCCAAAACGGAGGAAACCCGGGCCAGGCGGATCGCGAAAGTGGTTGCCGACCTCAAAGCCGGAAGGAAATGACCATTCTGCCCGCCGCGTCCGTTTCCACAGCGGCAGTGACCGCTGTGTAGTCCGGGATATGGAGGACGCCGTCCGGCAGTTGGCCCGTGTTGGGACCCACGGCCACGGTCCGGATGCCCGCGGCCACGCCGGCCGCGATTCCGGCCGGCGCATCTTCGAACACGACGGCGTCCTGCGGCTCCACGCCGAGCAGGCCGGCTGCTGTCAGATAGCCTTCCGGGTGCGGCTTACCCCGGGTCACTATTTCCGCGGTCACGGCGGCGGCCGGCATGGCGAGACCCGCGGCCGCCATACGGATATCAGCCAGGATCCGGTCCGCCGAGGTCACCAGTGCCACGGCCTCGGCGGGCAGGCTCCGGAGCAGTGCGGCGGCGCCGGGCAATGCAACGATGCCGGCGGTCCGCACCCGCTCCATGGCGCCGAGTTCCTCCGTGAGCGCGACGACGTCGGCCCCGGCCGGAGCGAACCGGCGCACGGTGTCGGCTGCCTGGATGCCGTGGGACGTGCGGAGGATTTCGGCAATGTCCAAGCCG
>DATCVX010000035.1:0-4571 GCA_036566705.1 Arthrobacter sp.
TTGGTCGGCACTGAGTGCCCCTCTGCCGATCGCCCAGCATTTCAGAGGCTACGGGACCAGATGCACTTTGGCAACACTGGTCACATCAATAACATAAACAACAAGAGGGGCAGTGGGCTGCATTTCCTCCGGGTGTGTCGGCGTCGTTCGTGAGCTACGCGTGCTGCTGCGACTCGTGTTCTGAGTGGCTGGCCGGTTCAAGCTGGAACGTGCAATGGTCCGTATCGAAGTGGGACCCCAGACACGTTGTCAGCTTGTCCAGGAGCTGGTCCGCGCCGCGGGCGTTGAGAACCCCGTCCTCTACCACCACGTGTGCCGAAAACACCGGCACACCCGAGGTGATGGTCCAAATGTGGATGTCGTGGACGTCGGACACGCCGTCAACCGAAAGGATGTGCTCGCGGATCATCTGCACTTCCACCCCCTTGGGGGTGGCCTCGAGCAGAACATCCACCACGTCCCGCAGCAGGCTCCATGCCCTCGGCAGGATCATCAGGGCGATCAACACTGAGGCGATGGTGTCCGCGGCCTGGTAGCCGGTGAGCAGGATGATCACGGCGGCGGCGATGACGGCGATGGACCCCAGCAGGTCCCCGAGCACCTCGAGGTAGGCTCCGCGGACGTTCAGGCTTTCCTGATGCGCTCCCCGAAGGATCAGCAGGGACACCAGGTTGGCCGCCAGGCCCAGGATGGCAGCGAAGAGCATGATGCCGGTCTGGACCTCGGGGGTGGAGCCGATGCGCCGGATGGCTTCCGAGAAGATGACCACGGAAATCACGATCAGGATCAGCGCGTTTGCGAGCGCCGCCAGGACTTCGGCGCGCTGGTAACCGTAGGTCCGCTGGTCGCTGGCGGGCCGTCCGGCGATCCAGGCTGCCAGCAGTGCGATGGTCACGCCTGCCGCGTCAGAGAGCATGTGGCCAGCGTCGGCGAGCAATGCCAGCGATCCGGACAGCGCCGCGCCCACCACCTGGACCACCACAACGGTCAGCGTGATGGCCAGGACAGCCATCAGCCTCTTGCGGTGCCGGCCGGTGGCCGTCATCCCGTGCGAATGGTGGTGATCGTGTCCCATGCCTACAAGGCTAGTCCCCGGGGAAGCTGAAACCAGGCAGCGCTAATCCCAGCCGAGCTCATGCAGGCGCTCGTCGTCGATGCCGAAGTGGTGGGCAATCTCGTGGATGACGGTCACCGCCACCTCCTCGACGACGTCCTCGCGGGTCTCGCAGATGTCCAGGATGGGTTTGCGGAAGATAGTGATCCTGTCCGGCAGGGACCCCGCGTCCCACCACGAGTCCCGCTCCGTCAGGGGGACACCTTCGTAGAGCCCCAGCAGGACGGTGTCCGGATCATCACCGGGACCGGGAATGAAGTCGTCGTCGATGAACACGGCCACGTTGTCCATGGCCCGGGCGATCTTGGCCGGGATCCGGTTCAGGGCGTCGCTGACGGCGGATTCGAACTCGTCGTCGGACATCGAGAACGGAGGGGTCTCCTGCGGGCCGTCCGGGATGATGGGAAGGCCTGGCGGAAGGTGTGCGGGCATAACCCGACTCTAGCCGGAAACCCCTCAGGCGGCGCTGCGCAGGGGGCGGGACAGGCGGCGTGTAAGGCCAACTCCCACCAGGCAGACCGCGCCTCCCACCAGCCCCCAGACGGTAGGGATCTCGCTCAGCAGCAGCCACGAGATCAGGATGGTGGTGCCCGGCACCAGGTACGTCGTGGCGGCCAGCCTGCCGGCGTCAATCAGGGACAGCGCATATGCCCAGGTGGTGAAGGCGATAGCGGTGGGGAAGATGCCCAGGTACACCAGGCCCAATGTGGCCGGCAGCGGCGCCGACTGCAGCTCGGATACCAGTTGGCCGCTGAAGGGAAGGCAGCAAACTGCCCCAACCATGATGCCGAACCAGGTGGCCTGGCCCGCGGGGAACTTGCGCAGCACCGGCTTCTGGATGATCACGCTGACGGCGGCGAGCACAGCGGCAAGGAGGCAGAGCAGCACGCCCGCCACATCCGCCGTCGAACGTTCCCCGGAACCCGAGCCGGAGCCGATCGCGATCAGCGCCACCCCGCCGAACGCCACCAGGCTGCCGATGATCAGCCACCGCGGGAACCCTTCCTTCAGCACCAGTCCGGCCATGATGGCAACAAGGATGGGGCTGACATTGATCAGCAGGGCGGCGGTCCCGGCGTCCAGCAGGTGTTCCGCCGCGTTCAGGGCCACGTTGTAGCCGCCGAACCACATCACGCCGTACCCCAGGATGGGCCACCATTCACGGCCCCGCGGCAGCGCGTTGCTCTTGGCCAGTTGCGGCACAACCAGGGCGCCGAGCACGACGGCGGCAACGGCCAGCCTGCCGAGCGTCAGGGAGCCGGGGGAGAAGCTAGGTCCGATCGCCCGGATGCCGACAAACGCCGACGCCCAGAGCACCACCGTGATGACCATGGCCGCGACGCCGAGCGCCTTCACGCGGCCGGGCAGCACGGGAGGTGCCGTCGATGTAGCGGAGTTCGTGCGGGAGGTGGTTGCCATGCTGCCAATCTAGCCCTGCGCGGACACCGGCGGCTGGCGGAAATCGGCCACGTCTAGTCGAGTTCCTGCCAAAAGTGCGGGTCTGGGCGGTGAGCCGAGCGGACAGCCTCGGTTAGGATTCGTGCCATGGTCTCCGCCACAACTTCATCGCCTGACACGGCCAAACGAGTACGCCTTCTCATCTGGATCCTGCTGGCCGTTATCGTGCTGGGTGGCGCAGCCTGGTACGCGGTGCTCACGTCCAACAAGCGCTCGCAGGACCCGCCGGTGGCCGGCAGTGAACAGCTTGTCCGGACTGACAGCCACAGGCTCACCACGCCGGCCGTGGAAAAGGCGCAGCTCGTGGAGTTCCTGGACTTCGAATGCGAGGCGTGCCGCGCCGTCCATCCGTACGTGGAGGAGCTCAAACAGGAGTTCGGCGACAGGATCACGTTCGTCAGCCGCTACTTCCCGCTGTCGTCGCACCCGAACTCCGGACAGGCAGCGCTCGCTGTTGAAGCCGCGGCACAGCAGGGAGAGTTTGAAGCGATGCAGTCCAGGCTGTTTGAAACCCAGGACCAGTGGCACGGAAAAACCGAATCGCAGGCGCCCCTCTTTCGGACCTACGCGGGGGAACTCGGGCTGGACCTCGCCGCGTTCGACGCCGCCGTCGCGGACGACAAGACCAAGGAACGGATCCGGGCCGACATCACGGACGGAACCGCACTGGGCGTGACCGGCACCCCGACGTTTTTCCTCAACGGTGAAAAGCTCACCCTCAGCACCAGGCAGGAGTTCAGGCAGAAACTTGCCGAGGCCGTGAAGTAGGGCCCGCTCAGGCCGTTCTGGACCACTCCAGCAGCTGGTCCAGCGGCCACGTGGTGATGATGCGTTCGGCGGGCACATTATTGCTGGCCGCCCGCGCCGCGCCGTACTGCAGGAAGTCCAGCTGTCCGGGGGCATGCGCGTCGCTGTCGATGGAGAACAGGCACCCGGCGTCGAGGGCTAGCTGGATCAGGTCGTCCGGCGGGTCCTGCCGCTCGGGGCGCGAGTTGATCTCCACGGCCACATTGTTCTCGGCGCAGGCGGCAAACACTTTTTTGGCGTCGAATTCCGACTGCGGGCGGGTCCCGCGGGAGCCTTCCACGAGGCGTCCCGTGCAGTGGCCCAGCACGTTGGTGTGCGGGTCCCTGATGCCCGCCAGCATGCGCCGCGTCATGGTGCTCCGGTCCGACCGCAGCTTTGAATGGACGCTTGCCACCACAATGTCCAGCCGGTCCAGCATCCCGGGCGTCTGGTCCAGCTCGCCGTTCTCCAGGATGTCCACCTCGATCCCGGCCAGGAGCGTGAAGCCGTTTCCGTCGATGCCGTCGTTGATCCCGGCCACGACGTCGAGCTGTTCAGTCAGGCGCTCCGCGGTGAGCCCGTTGGCGATCTTCAGGTTGGGGGAGTGGTCTGTCAGCGCGAGGTACTCACGTCCCAGCAGCTTCGCGGCCTCGGCCATCAGGGTGATGGGGGAGCCGCCGTCGGACCAGTCGCTGTGGCTGTGGAGATCGCCGCGGAGTGAGGCGAGCAGTTCGTTGCCGCCCTCGGCCAGCGACCCGGTGCTGCGCTGGCGCAGGTCTTCCAGATAGTCCGGCACTGTACCGTCGACCGCCTGGCGGATCACCTGGTACGTCCGATCCCCGATCCCTTTCATGCGTTTGAGCCGGCCGTCATCTGCCCGGGCCTTCAGTTCGGCGGGCTCCAGGCCAGCGATGATGTCCGCCGCTTTCCGGAAGGCCTGGACCTTGAACGTGGCGGCGCGTTCACGCTCCAGCCAGAAAGCAATTTCGTTGAGCGCGGCGACGGCATCCATCTGTCCATCTTCGCCGCTTCCGTCGGCTTTGTTCAGGTGCCTGCGGGCCGATTTTGGATTATCCCGGCGTAGGCCCTATAGTTTTAGAGTCCAGTTCGGAGGAACTGCGAAGGACAAAGACTGACAGCCCCGGCTCGAAGCCTTTTCTTTTTGCTCCGAACGGGTTCTGGCCCCCATCGTCTAGCGGCCTAGGACACCGCC
>DATCVX010000036.1:0-4920 GCA_036566705.1 Arthrobacter sp.
GACGCACTGCTCAAGATCGACGTCGGCGAAGGCGTGCAGCTGCGCGTCATCCACCGCGGCGTGGGTGCCATCACCCAGAACGACGTCAACCTGGCAACAGTGGACAGCGCCGTCATCATCGGCTTCAACGTCAAGCCGGCCGAGCGGGTTGCCGAACTGGCAGACCGCGAAGGCGTGGACATGCGGTTCTACTCCGTCATCTACTCCGCGATCGATGACATCGAGATGGCGCTCAAGGGCATGCTCAAGCCGGAATACGAAGAATTCCAGCTGGGCACCGCCGAAGTCCGCGAAGTCTTCCGCTCCTCCAAGTTCGGAAACATCGCCGGCTCGATCGTCCGCTCGGGCGTCATCCGCCGCAACGCCAAGGCCCGCGTCAGCCGCGACGGCAAGATCATCGGTGACAACCTCACCGTTGAGACGCTCAAGCGCTTCAAGGACGACGCCACCGAGGTCCGCACGGACTTCGAGTGTGGTATCGGTCTTGGCTCGTTCAACGACATCACCGAAGGCGACATCATCGAGACCTTCGAGATGCGCGAAAAACCGCGCGTCTAGGTTGTCTTAGCGTTACAGGTGCGGGGCCGTTGGGTTTTTCCCGGCGGCCCCGCCCCTTCGCCGGACGGTTTTCGATCTTCGATCGCAAACCGTCCGGCTCCGATAGGCCCGATGCCACTCCCAGGCCGCCGGAAAAAACCCAACGGGAGTCCGTCGTAGACTCGCCTTTAGTGCGTGGCAATGAATCCAAGTTGAGTGCGACAGTCGCCCAGGCGGCGCCTTCGTACATCCAAATTTTTAGGAGTGGAAATGGCTGATCCCGCACGGGCTGCCAAGTTGGCGCAGCGGATTAAGGTTGTTGTTGCCGAGGCCCTGGGCCGGAAGGTTAAGGATCCCCGGCTTGAGGGCATCACTATTACCGATGCCCGGGTGACCAATGACCTGCAGCACGCCACCATCTACTACACCGTGTTCGGTGACCAGGCTGTCCAGGCGGATGCCGCCAAGGGGCTTGAGAAAGCCAAGGGTGTGCTGCGCCAGGAGGTGGGGCGCAACGTGACCGTTCGCCTGACGCCGACGCTGGAATTTGTGGCCGACCAGATTCCCGTGGTTGCCTCCAACCTCGAGGAACTGCTTCGCGAAGCCAAGAAGCGCGACGCCGAGGTTGCCGCCCTGGCTGAGAAGGCCAAGCACGCCGGCGACGCCGACCCCTACAAGCGTGACGTTCCCGCCGATGTGGACATCGACGAGGACGACTTCGACGAAGAGGACCTTGACCTCACCGACGGTGAAGAACTCGACGAAGACGGCAACAAGTAACCGTCTGACCACGCCTCGTGCATCGCAGGAAGGCCCGGATTGCAGCCGCAGTCCGGGCCTTCCGTCGTCTGCCGGGCTAGGATCTAGCTATGAGCCAGGCGAGCGAGAACCATGATGCCACGCGATTTCTGGAACAGGCCGTTGAGCTGGCCGTAAAGAATGTGGCCGACGGCGGCGGTCCCTTCGGTGCGCTGGTGGTCACAGTCGACGGCCGCGTCCACGAAGGCATCAACCGCGTCACCCGGGACAACGACCCCACGGCACACGCCGAAGTGGTGGCAATCCGCGCGGCCGCTAGCGCCACAGCACACTTCGACCTGCGCGGGGCTGTCCTCTACACGAGTTGCGAGCCGTGCCCGCTGTGCCTGTCAGCGGCCCTCTGGGCCCGGATCGACCGCGTCTATTTCGCCGCAGACCGGCACGGTGCCGCTGCAGCCGGCTTCGACGACGCCGTGTTCTACGACTACTTCAGCGGCACCCGGCCGGAACTGCTGCCGGTGGCACAAGCCGCCGTGACGTCGTCGGACGCTCCTTTTGACGCGTGGCGCAGCAATAAGCGCCGCACCGACTACTGACACGGAGGACAGGAGCGCCATGGAATCCACTGCAGCGGAACCAACGCTCGTGAAGTGCCCCAACTGCGGCAAGACCAACCGGGTTCGCGCCGCAGCTGCCGGCCACCCGCGCTGCGGCAACTGCCGGCAGGACCTGCCCTGGATCGTCAATGCCGGCGATAACGACTTCGCCACGGTTGCCGAACAGTCCCCGGTCCCGGCACTTATCGATTTCTGGGCTGCTTGGTGCGGTCCCTGCCGGATGGTCAGCCCGGTGCTGGACAAGCTCGCCGTGGAGCGGGCGGGCCGGATCAAGCTCGTTAAGGTGGATGTTGACCGGGCCCCGCAGCTGTCCCGTCGGTTCGACGTTCAGGCGATTCCCACACTGATGGTCATCGTCGGCGGAAAAGTGGTGGCCAGGCAGGCCGGAGCAGCGCCGGCCGCGGTCCTGCGTTCCTGGCTGGACGAGGCGCTGGCAGGCAGCCGCCGCTAAGCGGTCTGAACCGGCCCCGCCCGCTCCGGCAGCCGGCCAAGGCCCTCCACAAGCTCATCGCGCGCGCCACACAGCGCGATCCGCACCCATCCCTCGCCGATCGAGCCGAAGGCGGTTCCGGGCGCGAGTGCCACGCCCGAGCCGGCGAGGAAGCGGCGGACCCAGCCGCGGACGTCACCGCCGCTTGCGTGGGAGACGTCGGCCCACAGGTAGAACGCACCCTGCGCCGTGAGGTAGGGAATGTTCTTGGCATCAAGAACCGCCGAGGCGGCGTCGCGGTTGGCGCGGTAGTGGGCATGGGCGTGCCGGACGTAGTCCTGCGGGCCGGTCAACGCCGCGAGCGCGGCATACTGCGACGGCGAGGCGACGCAGGAGACGATCGCCTCCATCACGTTGTTCATCGTCTGCTCCAGCCCGGGCGGGCAGACCAGGGCGCCGATCCGCAGGCCGGTCAGGCCGTAGGTCTTGGAAAGCGTCAGCGAGGTGAACACGCGAGCCTCCCCGGGGACATCGCTGTCGAACCGCGCGGGGCTGACGTGGGGGACGTCGTACGTGAAGGCCTCATAGCATTCGTCGGAAATGATCCAGAGATCGTGCCTGCGGGCCAGGTCCACAAGCTGCCGGGTCAGGTCCTCGCCGAGTACCGCGCCCAGCGGATTGGAGGGCGAATTCAGGATCAGCACGCGTGTCCGGTCAGTGATGAGGCCCTCGATGTCCCCGATCCGGGGCTGGAAGTCGTGCTCGGGATACAGCGGGTACCCCACGGGTACCGCGTTGAGGAGCCGGCTGGTCATGGCGAACGTGGGGTAGCCGGGGTTGGGAATGAGGACCTCATCGCCGGGGGAGAGCAGGAGGCTCATGGCGAAGTGCAGGCCCTGCTGCGCGCCGTCCACCACATACACGCGCTCGGCGCCGATGCTGCTGCCGGCCCGTTCCCTGAACCGCGCCGCGAACGCCTCGCGAAGGGCGGGGATGCCGGCGTTGGGTGTGTAGTTGGTCTCGTCCCGGTCCAAACACGCCATCCCGGCCTCCAGGACGTGGCGGGGAAGCGCGAACCCCGGTTCGCCGATGCTCAGCACGATGGCGCCTGGAGTACGCCAGGCGGCCTCGGTGATTTCGCGGATCTGGTTGACGGGGACGTCACGCGCGTGCGCGGCAAGCTCAGGCATGGTTGCCATCCTATCCGTGGCCCTGCCGGCGTGGGCCGGGGCCTCCGTCCGCGCCGATATACTGGGAAGCGTGCTTTCTGGACTGGTGATAGTGGACAAACCGCAGGGATGGACCAGCCATGATGTGGTTGGTCGGATGCGGCGCATCGCAGGAACCCGGAAAGTGGGGCACGCCGGGACCCTGGACCCCATGGCCACCGGCGTCCTGGTGGTCGGCATCAACAAGGCCACACGCCTGCTCACCTACATCGTGGGCACCTCCAAGACGTACACGGCCACCATCCGGCTGGGTCAGTCAACCATCACCGATGACGCCGAGGGCGAGGTTGTCGCCTCCGCCAGCGCCGCCGCCGTCACAGACGAAGCGATTCACGACGGCGTCGCGGCCCTCACCGGGCTGATCCAGCAGGTGCCCAGCAGCGTCAGCGCCATCAAGGTCAACGGCGAACGGGCCTACGCCCGGGTGCGCTCCGGCGAAGAGGTGAAGCTGGCTGCCCGCCCCGTCACCATCCACCGCTTCGAAGTTCATCGCATCAGCCGGGAGGCCGGCACTGGGACGGGCGAAGCCGCGGTACTGGACATCGACGTCACTGTGGAGTGCTCCTCCGGCACCTACATCCGCGCCCTGGCCCGCGACCTGGGGAACGCGCTGGGAGTCGGCGGCCACCTGACGGCGCTCCGCCGCACCCATGTGGGCCCCTACTCGCTGGATCAGGCGCGTACGCTGGAGCAGCTGGCCGAGGACCTCCAGGTCCTCGAAATGTCGCAGGCCGCGCGCGCCCTGATGCCCAACCGCGAGCTCACAGCCGAAGAAACCACCGAGATCTCCTTTGGCCGCAGGATCGCGGCCGGCGCGGAAGCGGGAAGCCCCGGGGCCGCCACAGCCGATCATCCGGCCGCCGCGTTTGCCCCCGACGGCAGCCTGGTGGCGCTCCTGGCGGATTCCGGCAACTTCGCCAAGCCAGTGCTGGTGTTCGCACCAGGCAATGGCGCCCGGGAGTCCTAGGCGTGGACGCGTACTTCTACATAATCCTCGCCGTCGGCCTGATCTCCAGCGGCATCTGCCTGGTGGCCGGCATCCTGAAAAAGGCCCCGAACGACGTCACGATCCTGTCCGTGGCCGCCGTCGAACTCGCCCTGGTGGTCTACCTCGTGGGGTCCATCATCAGGGTCATCTCCGGCGAACCCATCGCGGGCGAAGCCTGGGAGTTCTGGGGCTACCTGGCCACCGCCATGCTCCTGCCTCCGGCCGCCGTGTACTGGTCCATCCTGGAACGGACCCGCTGGAGCAACTTTGTCCTGGCCGCCGTCGGGGTGACCGCCCTGGTGATGGCCGCCCGAATGAACCAGATCTGGTACTGAAGTGGAAGAAGCCCGCAACGTGAAA
>DATCVX010000037.1:0-2796 GCA_036566705.1 Arthrobacter sp.
AGTGGGCCGCCAACCCCCGCTGGGAAGGTGTGACCCGGGACTACAAGGCTTCCGACGTCGTCCGCCTCCGCGGCCGCGTCTCCGAAGAGCACACCCTGGCCCGCCGTGGTGCGGAGAAGCTGTGGAAGCAGCTGACCGAAGAGCACAAGACCGGCGGCTACACCAACGCTCTCGGCGCCCTCACCGGCAACCAGGCCGTGCAGCAGGTCAAGGCCGGCCTCCGCGCCATCTACCTGTCCGGCTGGCAGGTTGCCGCCGACGCCAACAACTCGGGCCACACCTACCCGGACCAGTCGCTGTACCCGGCCAACTCGGTTCCCACCGTGGTCCGCCGCATCAACAACGCCCTGCTCCGCGCCGACCAGATCGAATTCTCCGAGGGCATCCAGACCGTTGAGGACTGGATGGTGCCGATTATTGCCGACGCCGAGGCAGGCTTCGGCGGACCGCTGAACGCCTACGAGCTCATGAAATCCATGATCCGGGCCGGCGCCGCGGGCGTTCACTGGGAGGACCAGCTCGCTTCGGAGAAGAAGTGCGGCCACCTCGGCGGCAAGGTCCTGATCCCCACCCAGCAGCACGTCCGCACCCTGAACGCCGCACGCCTCGCAGCAGACGTCGCCGGCACCCCCTCGGTAGTCATCGCCCGCACCGACGCCGAGGCAGCCACCCTGATCACCTCCGACGTCGATCCCCGCGATCAGGAATTCGTCACCGGCGAACGCACACCGGAAGGCTTCTACAAGGTCCGCAACGGCATCGAACCCTGCATCGCCCGCGCCAAGGCCTACGCCCCGTACTCCGACCTCATCTGGATGGAAACGGGCACCCCGGACCTTGAACTGGCCCGCAAGTTCGCCGAAGCCGTCAAAGCCGACTTCCCGGACCAGATGCTCTCCTACAACTGCTCGCCGTCGTTCAACTGGCGCAAGCACCTGGACGACGCCACGATCGCGAAGTTCCAGCGTGAACTCGGCGCCATGGGCTTCACGTTCCAGTTCATCACCCTGGCCGGCTTCCACGCCCTGAACTACTCGATGTTCGATCTCGCCCACGGTTACGCCCGTGAAGGCATGAGCGCCTACGTCGAGCTGCAGGAAAAGGAATTCGCCTCCGAGTCCCGCGGCTACACCGCGACCAAGCACCAGCGCGAAGTCGGCACCGGCTACTTCGACGACATCGCAACTGCGCTCAACCCGAACGCATCAACCCTGGCACTGGTGGGATCCACCGAAGAAGGCCAGTTCCACTAGCAACTTACGACGGCGGATGGTCGCCTTCGCCTTCGGAGCGGCAATGCTCTGCCTGCTATCCCCGTGCCCGCCCCATGACCTCGTAGAACTCGGTCGGGGGCGGGCACAGGGCCCCTTTACGCAGGCTGCCGCATCACCGCACCTTCGGCTTTGCGTGTTCCTCGCCCTTGGTGCCGCTTACCGCCGTCGAACTTCCCTTTCGTCTTTAAGGAGACTGAAATGAACAGCTTTACCGATAGCTTCACGATCAATGGCATTACTCTCAACGCGCAGCCCATTTGCCGGCAGAACGAGGTTCTTACTCCGGATGCTCTGGAGTTCGTAGCCAAGCTGCACCGGGCCACGGCCGAGCGTCGGCAGGAACTGCTGCAGGCACGGCGCACGCGGCGGGCAGACATCGCCGGGGGCCAGGATCCCCGGTTCCTTCGGGAGACCGAGGATATCCGCAATGACCCGTCGTGGCGGGTCGCACCGCCCGCTCCGGGCCTCGAAGACCGCCGGGTGGAGATCACCGGGCCGGTGGACAAGAAAATGACCATCAACGCCCTGAACTCCGGCGCGAAGGTCTGGCTCGCGGACATGGAGGACTCCTCCACTCCCACCTGGCGCAACGTCATCAAGGGCCAGCTGAACCTCACCGACGCGCTGGAACGCCGGATCGACTTCACCAGCGAAGAGGGCAAGGAATACAGGCTCCGCCCGGCCGGGGAACTGCCCACCATCGTGGTCCGTCCCCGCGGCTGGCACCTGCCCGAGAAGCACATGCTCATCGACGGCGCCCCGGTGGCCGGCGGGATCGTGGACTTCGGCCTGTTCTTCTTCCACAACGCCCGCCGCCTCCTGGCCCAGGGCAAGGGCCCGTACTTCTACCTGCCCAAGATCGAGAACCACCTCGAAGCCCGGCTCTGGAACGACATCTTCATCCTCGCCCAGGACCTGCTGGGCATCCCGCAGGGCACCATCCGCGCCACCGTGCTGATCGAGACCATCACCGCGGCCTTCGAAATGGAGGAGATCCTCTACGAACTGCGCGATCACGCCTCGGGCCTGAACGCCGGCCGGTGGGACTACATCTTCTCGCTGATCAAGAACTTCCGCACCCGCGGCCCCCGGTTCGTCCTGCCGGACCGCGCCCAGGTGACCATGACCCAGCCGTTCATGCGCGCCTACACCGAGCAACTGGTCCGTGCCTGCCACAAGCGCGGCGCCATGGCCATCGGAGGCATGGCCGCCGCCGTCCCCAACCGCAAGGACGAGGCAGCCAACACCAACGCGTTCGAAAAGGTCCGCGCGGACAAGACCCGCGAGGCCAACGACGGCTTCGACGGCTCCTGGGTGGCCCACCCGGACCTGGTTCCGGTCTGCCGCGAGGTGTTCGATTCCGTCCTGGGCCAGCGTCCCAACCAGCTGGACCGCACCCGTGACGACGTCACCCCGGATGACCGCGCCCTCATCAACGTGGCCGCCACCGAAGGCACCATCACCGAGCAGGGCATCCGGAACAACATCGAGGTAGGCATCCGCTACATCGAGTCCTGGCTCC
>DATCVX010000038.1:0-3157 GCA_036566705.1 Arthrobacter sp.
CTTGCTCGTCGGGGCCGCGCAGCGAACGCATTCACCGATTGTCTTGGCATCCTCGCTGAACTCCAGGTGCATGCGCTTGTCGAAGACGTAGAGCGAGCCTTCCCAGAGGCCCTGGTCCTTGAAGGTTTCGCCGTAGCGGACAATGCCGCCGTCGAGCTGGTAGACCTCTTTGAAGCCGCGGTTCACCATCAGGCTGGAGAGCACCTCACAGCGGATGCCGCCGGTGCAGTAGGTGACCACGGGCTTGTCTTTGAGGGCGTCGTACTTGCCGGAGTCGAGTTCCTTGATGAAGTCGTGGGTGGTGGCCACGTCAGGGACGATCGCGTCCTTGAACTTGCCGATCCGGGCCTCAAACGCGTTGCGGCCGTCGAAGAACACCACGTCTTCGCCGGCCTGCTTCCTGGCTTCGACGAGTTCGTGCAGTTCCTCCGGCTGGAGGTGCGTCCCGCCGCCCACCACGCCGTCGGCGTCGACCTTGAGCTCGCCGGGCGCCCCGAAAGAGACGATCTCGTCCCGGACCTTAACGCTGAGGCGGGGGAAGTCGTCAGCTCCACCGTCGGACCACTTCACGTCGATGCCGTGGAAGCCTTTGTATTCGCGGGTGGTCTTTACATACTGCTTGACCGCGCCGATCTCGCCGCCCACGGTGGCGTTGATGCCGTCCTTGGAGATGAGGATGCGTCCGGTCAGCCCGAGCTTCTCGCAGAGGGCGCGCTGCCAGAGCCGCACAGCGTCCGGATCAGCGAGCGGGGTAAAGCCGTAAAAGAGCACAATTCGGTTCAAAGCCACGTATTTAAGGGTACTGGCTTCCCCGTGCCGGGCCGGTCCCGCGGCTTAGGGGCCGGCCTGCCTCGCCGCCAGGGCGGCGTCGCGCCTGTTCAGCGCGGTTTCGGCGGTCCGGTAGCCGAGGACGACGGCGGCGAAGGCCACCACGGTTGCCGTCGAGGCGACCACCATCGAGTGGGCGCCACCGTGTGCTGCGAGGGCGGCGGCGCCGTCTCCCGCAAGCCGCGGCAGCAGGAAGAGGACCAGCGCGGCCAGCAACCCGCCGAGCCCGGGCCGCCGCACACCGCCCGGTTCCGCTCGGGATCCCAGGAACACCAGCGGCTGCTTCGTTCTCCGGTGGATCAGGGCGCCAGCCGCCAGAGGCACGATCCCGCCGGCAAGCCAGGCCCAGTAGCTGAGGCCAGTGGCCGCTTCCCAGTATCGGGCGCTGCCGACCGCCGCCACCGTCGAGGCGATGCAGACAAGCAAGGAAGGCGGCAGCGTGTACGGGGCGGGGTGGTCCTTTGCGGCGGGCATTCGGCCAGTCTTGCCGGATCACAATTGCGTAAGCAAGTCACATCGGGGTACCGCACCCCCTGTTGCTAGTGACAGTGCTGGAATACTCTCATCACATGAGTCCGGACGCCTTGGTTGGAGACATCACACACCTTCTTGAAGTCTGGGTTGCCGGCTGGGCCGGCTGCCGCGGCTACCTGACTGCCACTGAAGGGCGGTTCCCCGCGGCCCTGCGGAAAGACACCACCGGGGACTGGGAATACTTCGCCCACGATCCTTCGGACGAGGAGTTTGCGGGTCTGGCGGCCAAGACTGCCCAGGCTCCGGCGAGGATCCTGACTGTCCTGACCAACGATGTCGCGCGCTACACAAATTTGGCCCAAAAGCACGGCCTGAATGTCACCTCCGCATCACAGGCCATGATGATTGTGGACATGGCCACCCAGGATACGGAGGATCCGTGGCTCTCCGACGACGACCTCAACCTGGTCACCTCGGAACTCGACGGCGTCCACCACGCGGTGGTCCGGTCCGGTGACACGGTGGCGGCGAGCGGCCGGGTTTTTGTGGTGGGCGAGACTGCCATATTCGACAAGATTGTGGTCCAACCGACGTTCCAGCGCCGAGGCCTGGGCAGCTTCATCATGAAGGCCCTGGCCGCGCAGGCCATCGGACCGGATGTGGAGAACGGCCTGCTTCTGGCCTCCATCGACGGCCAGAAGCTGTATTCGCATCTGGGCTGGTCCACTGTGTGCCGCGTCCTGATGCTGTCCACGTCGGACGAAGGTGCCGACCTTTCCGTGGGGTGATTTTTCCCCGGGTGACAGAATGTTGGGGTGAAACCCCATGACTCCCTGATTCCCCTGCTGGGCCGCGGCCCGGACCCGGAACAGCTGCGTCATGTCCGCACGATTCCCGCCAGGAAGGCTGTCCACGCGCCCTGGCCGGGCTGGGCGCATCCGGACCTGGTGGCAGCCTACGGCTCGCTGGGCATCCATGAACCGTACCGGCACCAGATTGAGGCCGCCGACCTCGCCCACGGCGGCGAACACGTTGTCATCGCCACCGGTACAGCGTCCGGAAAATCCCTGGCGTACCAATTGCCGGCGCTGGACGCCATCCACCGTTCCGAGCTCAGAGTCCTGTCCGAGCCCGGAAAAATTCACGACGACGGCGCCGTGACGCTTTATCTGTCCCCCACCAAGGCCCTGGCAGCGGACCAGTTGGCTGCCATCCGCGCTTTGAAGCTGCCCACGGTCCGGGCAGAAACGTACGACGGCGACACCGACCCAGCTTCCCGCCGCTGGATCCGCGACCACGCAAACGTCATCCTCGCCAACCCGGACATGCTCCACTTCGGAATCCTCCCCAACCACGCCTGGTGGGCAAGCTTCTTCCGGCGGCTGCGGTACGTCATCGTGGACGAAGCCCACAGCTACCGGGGCGTCTTCGGCTCCCATGTGGCCAACCTGATGCGGAGGCTCCGCCGCATCTGCGCCTACTACGGTGCAGGAACGTCCCGGCCGGAGCCGGTGTTTATTGCCGCCTCCGCCACCGCGTCCGAGCCAGGCACGTCCTTCGGCCGGCTGATCGGCGCCCCGGTCCGGGCCGTTTCCGAGGACTGTTCCCCGCACGGCGCCACCACCGTGGCCTTCTGGGAGCCCGCGCTGACAGAACTGAAGGGTGAGAACGGCGCCAAGGAACGGCGGACTGCGGTGGCGGAAACCGCTGACCTGCTGGCAAACCTGGTTTCCGCACGGATCCGGACCATCGCGTTCATCAAGTCCCGGCGCGGCGCGGAGACCATCTCTTCGATCACGAAGCGCCTGCTGGATGAGGTGGACCCCAGCCTGCCGCAGCGGGTGGCGGCCTACCG
>DATCVX010000039.1:0-1830 GCA_036566705.1 Arthrobacter sp.
CACCTCGCACTGCATCAGGGTCCCCGCAGCCAGGCCGAGTACGCCTCGCTGCGGATCACCGGCGCGGTTCCTGCCGGCAAGCCTGGTGCCAGTGCGGTTCCTGGCGACGCCGTTGGTGCCGGCGCTGTTCCTGGCGACACGGTGTTCCTCGACCACCGGTTCAGCGAAGGCCCGGAAGAGGCCCGCGCGTTCCTGGGCCACTGGGCGGGCACCAGCGCGCACCGGCAGCCCGACGAATGGACGCTCTTCCGCACCACCGTCCGGCTGACCGGCACCGTTGCGCGGGCCCGCCTGTTTGCCGCGGCCAGCCATCACGCGCAGCTGGCCCTGGACGGCACAGCCTGCCTCAGCACCACCTCCTTCGGCTACCCCGGCGAGGGATATTACGACGCCGCCGATGTCACCGCGCTGCTCGCCGCGTACTCACCGGAGGAGCCGAAGCAGCCGGTTCGGACCGGACCTTCCGCCCACCGGGACGCGCCGGTCCAGGTTCCCCTGACGGCCCTGCTGCACTGGTACGGCCCCGGCCAGGGCAGGGCCGCCGGCGTTCCGGGCTTGCTGGTCCGGCTCAGCGTGGACTACACCGACGGCCGCCGCGAGGTCTTTGGCTCCGGTCCCGACTGGACGGCCGCCGAAGCCCCGTACCGGCAGGCCGGCTACCGGAACGACGAGGGCGACCCCGTGGAGCACCTCGACGGTCAGGCTGCTGCGGCACTGGATGCAGGCCAGGACATGCCCCCGGCCCTGAGCTACGGCCCCCACCCCGTGCCCGAGTTCCCAGCCCTGCACCCCCGGCGCACCTCCCTGTCCGAGACCTTTGTTGCCCCGCAGTCCTTCCTGACCGCCGCCGACGGCACGCTCGTGGCGGACTTCGGCCGGGTCATCCCGGCCCGCCCGGAAGTCGACTTCCGCAACGGCGTGGCCGGACGCACGCTGATGATCCGGGCCGGCTACACCCTGGACGCGGACGGCCGGGTGGACCGGGGCAAAACGGCCAGCCAGAACACCGACATGTCCTTCCCCTACACCCAGGCCGAAGGCCCGCAGCAGTTCCGCGCCAGCGTGCACCTGGGCTTCCGCTACCTGGAGCTCCCCGGCGCGGAGGCGACCGACCTGTCCCGGGTAGGCGCCGTCGTCGTGCACGGCCGGCACCCGGACGAAGGGAGCTTCAGCAGCTCCGACCCCACCCTGGACGCGGTGTTCGGTCTGCTCCGCGATTCCGCGCTGTACGGCATCCAGGAGCAGTTCGTTGACACGCCCACCCGTGAGAAAGGCCAGTTCCTGGCCGACGCCGTCAACATCTCCTACGCCACGATGGCCCTGTTCGGCGAGCACGCGTACACGGCGCAGGCGCTGCGGGAGTTCGGCTGGTCGGCCGGCCGCTACTGGACCGCCGGCGAGGATCGTGGGCGCTACAACGCTGTCTACCCCAACGGCGACGGGAAACGGGACATCCCCGACTTTTCCCTCATGATGCCTGAGTGGGCCGAGGAATACCACCTCCGGACCGGGGACCTCGCCCTCGTCAGGGAACTCCTCCCGCACCTCCGCGACACAGCGGACTACGCGTTGCGGTACCTCGCCACGGAAGGCCCGACGGCGGGACTGGTCACCGAACTGGGCGGCGGCTCCGGCCCCTACCTGCACGGCATCGTGGACTGGCCGGCCCCCGGCCGGTACGGCTACGACATGGCCTGCGCTGCCAAAACCACCGTCAACGCCCAGGCCTACTCGGCCCTCATCTCCACGGCCCGGCTGTGCAGCCTCGCCGGCCAGGAGGACGCAGCCGTCCGGTACGCCGGCCACGCCGGGGCACTCGCGGAAGCCATC
>DATCVX010000040.1:0-1683 GCA_036566705.1 Arthrobacter sp.
AGGCGTGCTGATCTCTGACCGCGATATTCGTGCCGAAATAGACTCCCAACGGATTGTCCTTGAACCGTACGATTCCGCGATGGTCCAGCCGTCCTCGGTGGACGTACGGATCGACCGCTTCTTCCGGCTGTTCGACAACCATAAATACGCGCACATCGACCCTGCCGAAGAGCAGCCCGAGCTGACCCGCCTGGTGGAAGTGGAGACCGGGGAACCGTTCATCCTGCACCCCGGCGAGTTTGTGCTCGGCTCCACCTACGAGACCGTCACCCTGCCCGATGACATCGCTGCGCGCCTCGAAGGAAAGTCGTCCCTGGGCCGCCTGGGCCTGCTGACCCACTCCACCGCCGGGTTCATCGACCCCGGGTTCTCCGGCCACGTGACGCTGGAGCTGTCCAACATGGCGACGCTGCCCATCAAGCTGTGGCCGGGCATGAAGATCGGCCAGCTGTGCTTCTTCCGGCTGACCTCCGCCGCCGAGCATCCGTACGGCTCCGGCGAGTACGGCAACCGCTACCAGGGCCAGCGCGGCCCCACCGCCAGCCGCAGCCACCTGAACTTCCACCGCACCGAGATTTAGTCCCCGCCGAAGGGTGAGGTCCCGGCGGTATCGCCCCGGCTTAGCGCCTGGGCTACGCCTGCGCGGGCACCCTTGCCGGGCGGCTGAATGCCTTCAGTGCCGGCTCGACGTAGCGGGCGGCGAGCGGTCCCAGGATGGCCATGAGCAGGACGTAGGCGGTGGCCAGCGCGGCGAGCTCGTCCGGGACCACGCCAGAGGCAACGGCCAGGCCGGCGATGACGATGGAGAATTCGCCGCGGGCAATCAGCGCCGCACCTGCGCGGAAACGTCCGGGACGGGCGATTCCGGCTCGCTTGGCCGCCCAGATGCCGGTAACCATCTTGGTGGCGGCGGTGATGACGGCCAGGACCAGGGCCCAGCCCAGCACCGGCGGGATGGACGACGGATCAGTGTTCAGCCCGAAGGCCACAAAGAAAATCGCTGCGAACAGGTCGCGCAGCGGCTCAAGGATGCGGGTGGCGTTGTGGGCCGTGGCGCCGGAAATGGCGATGCCGAGCATAAACGCCCCAACCGCCGCCGAGACCTGCATGGCCGAAGCCACGCCGGCCACCAGGAGCGCCGCGCCCAGAAGGTTCAGCAGGAACACCTCTGAGTTTTCGCTGTGGACGGCCTGGGACACGCGATGGCCGTGCCGCAGCGCCACCATCAGGACCACGGTGACCACAGCCAGGGAAATGCCCACCGTGGTCAGCCCGCCGAGGAAGCTGACGCCGGCGAGGGTGGCCGTCAGGATGGGCAGGTAAACGGCCATGGCCAGGTCTTCGAACACCAGGATCGAGAGCACCACCGGCGTTTCACGGTTACCGATCCGGCCCAAATCAGTGATGACCTTGGCGGCGATGCCGGAGGACGAGATGTACGTGACGCCGCCCATGACCATCGCGCCTGCCGTGCCCCAGCCCAGCAGCAGGGCCAGCGCGGCGCCTGGCAGGAAGTTCAGCACAAGATCCAGAACACCGGCCTGCCAGGACCTGCGCAGACCGGTGAAGAGCTCGGCAGCCGTATATTCCAACCCGAGCATAAGCAGCAGCAGGATCACGCCGATCTCACCCGAGAGGTGGGCGAATTCGTGCATGCCTTCCAGCTTCACAACCCCACCGGCG
>DATCVX010000041.1:0-4389 GCA_036566705.1 Arthrobacter sp.
GTAAGGATCTCCTCCGCGCGTTCGATCGGCCGGGGGTCTGTGACTGTGATGGCCATTTCTGGTCCTTTCGTTGGCTGCGAATCAGGCGTTGGCGAAGGCGGCGGCTTCAGTGTCAGCTGAAGCCCCTGCTGCATCCGTGGCCGTGCTGGCTGCTGCGGTTGCCGCCGCGTGCGCTGCCGCTGCTACGGCGGAAGCGACGTCGGAGGCGACGTGGGGATCGAAGACGCTGGGGATAATGTAACTGGCATTCAGTTCATCATCAGCCACCCGGTTGGCGATAGCCTCTGCGGCGGCAACCAGCATTTCGGGCGTGATGTCGGACGCGCCGGCGTCCAGGAGCCCGCGGAAGAAGCCGGGGAACGCCAGGACGTTGTTGATCTGGTTGGGGAAGTCGCTGCGCCCGGTGGCCACCACGGCGGCGTACTTGGACGCGATGGACGGGTCGATTTCCGGCGTCGGGTTGGCCATCGCGAAGACGATCGCCTTGTCGGCCATCGAGGCGACCTGTTCCTCGCCGATCACGTGCGGGGCGCTGACGCCGATGAACACGTCCGCTCCGTTGAGGGCCTCGTGCAGGGTGCCGGAGAAGCCTTCCTCGTTGGTGTTCGCGGCGATCCAGGCGCGGTGTTCGTCGTTGTACTGTTCGCCCGAGTGGATGGCGCCGGAACGGCCGGCGGCAACGATGTGCCGGGCACCCTGGGCCTTGAGCAGCTGGATGATGGCGGAGCCGGCAGCGCCGACGCCGGACACCACAATGCGGACCTCGTCGAGCTTCTTGCCGACCACGCGGAGTGCGTTGACCAGGGCGGCCAGGGTGACGATGGCCGTTCCGTGCTGGTCGTCGTGGAACACGGGGATGTCGAGTTCATCGCGCAGGCGCTTCTCGATTTCGAAGCAGCGCGGCGCGGCGATGTCCTCAAGGTTGATGCCGCCGTAGACGGGGGCCATGGCCTTGGCGATCATGATGATCTCCTCGGTGTCCTGGGTGTCCAGGCAGACCGGCCAGGCGTCCACGTTGGCGAACTGCTTGAACAGGGCGGCCTTGCCCTCCATGACAGGCAGGGCCGCGGCGGGGCCGATGTTGCCCAGGCCCAGCACGGCGGAGCCGTCGGTGAGCACAGCGATGGTGTTCCGCTTGACGGTCAGGTTCCGGGCCGCGGCCGGGTCCTCGGCGATGGCCAGGCAGACGCGGGCGACGCCGGGGGTGTAGGCGCGGGAGAGGTCGTCGCGGTTGCGCAGGGCTACTTTCGGGACGACCTCGAGCTTTCCGCCGAGGTGCATCAGGAAGGTGCGGTCGGAGACATGCTGGACCTTGACGCCGTCGAGCGCGTTGAGGGCGTCCTTGACGCGGGCGGCGTGTTCGTCGTCGGTGGTGTTGCAGGTGACGTCCACAACCAGGGTCTCGTGGTGGGACTCGGTGACGTCCAGGGCGGTGATGGCCGCGCCGGCTGCCCCGACGGCTGCCGCCAGTTCGCTGGTTGCTGAGAAGCTGGACGGCGCTTCCACGCGAAGGGTGATCGAATTTCCGGGGCTCGGGTTCGCCATTGAATGTCCTCCTGTTAGGCCCGCTGCGGGGCTCGTTGCTGATCCATATGTTTTCGTATTATGGATATTATTATCTACTTTGTGGAAATACAAGCCTGCCGGGTTCGTCGACTGAGGCGTAGCCGTGCTGTATCTTGGGAGATCTAGGGCAATTCTTTTCACGATGCGGATAAGAGTTGTCAGAAATCGAGTCCTCAGGAGACTGGTACATGGCTGAAAAAGCCTCGGGAGGCGTGCAGTCTGTAGAGCGCGTCTTCGAACTCTTGGAACTGATCACGGATGCCGGCGGGGAAGTGACGCTGAGCGAACTTTCGTCCTCCACTGATCTGCCGCTTCCCACCATCCACCGCTTGCTGCGCACCCTGGTCACGCTGGGCTATATCCGCCAGCTGCCCAACCGCCGGTACGCCCTGGGGCCCCGGCTCATCCGGCTCGGCGAAGGCGCCAACAAGCAGCTGGGCGCCGTGGCCCGGCCGCAGCTGAAGACCCTGGTGGACCGGCTGGGGGAGACCTCCAACATGGCGGTGCTCGACTCGGACATGGTCATCTACGTGGCCCAGGTTCCGTCCCTGCACTCCATGCGCATGTTCACCGAGGTGGGCCGCCGCGCCCACACCCACGACACCGGCGTCGGCAAGGCGATCCTCGCCCAGCTCGACGACGACGTGGTCCGCGGCATCGTGGCCCGCACCGGAATGCCCACTCCCACCTCCAAGAGCATCGGAGACATCGAATCCCTGCTGGCAGACCTGGGCAGGATCCGGGAACGCGGCTACTCCATCGATGAGGAAGAACAGGAGCTGGGCGTGCGCTGCTTCGCCATGGCCGTGCCCAACGCCCCGACCCCCACGGCAATCTCCGTGTCCGGGCCGGTATCCCGCGTGGACCAGTCCTTCGGTGAGCGCGCCGTTCCCATGCTGCGCGAGGCGGCCCAGGCCATCTCGGACGAGCTCAACCGCAACTGACGGCCCGCGCCGCACCTGAACCAACCGGACCTGGCGCGTCCCGCCGTCGTCCGTTCCCCCCAACCACACAGCGCGAACTGGCAGCTAATACCCTCAAAATCCACTTTTGAGGGCATCTGCTGCCAGTTCGCGCTTTGGGTGGCGGGGATTAGTGGTCAGACTTCGACGACGACTCCACCGGGACTTCCTTGCCGTCGCAGTCGATCAGCTTGCCGCCTTCGTAACGGTCGCCGTCGGCCAGGCACTTGAGGTCCTCCTCTCTGACCACGCGTCCGGTGCCGGCGACAAACACCGACTGGTTCTCCGAGTTTCCGGCCTTCAGGTGGTTGAAGAGCAGGTTCAGCGCGATGGCCATCACGGCCGCTGAGCTGATGCCGGAGTGGAAGATGGTGCTGAACCAGGACGGGAACTGGTCATAGAAGGCCGGTGCGGCGATGGGGATCATGCCGAAGCCGATGGACGCCGCCACGATGATCAGGTTCATGTTGTTCCGGTACTCAACCTTGGACAGGGTGCGGATGCCGCTCGCCGCCACCGTTCCAAAGAGTACGACGCCGGCACCGCCCAGGACGGGCGTGGGCACCGCTGCGACCACCCGGCCCAGCACGGGCAGGAGCCCGAGGACCACCAGGATGACGCCGCCGGCGGACACCACGAAGCGGCTCTTGATCCCGGTGATTGCCACCAGGCCGACGTTCTGGGCGAAGGCGCTCTGCGTGAAGGAACCGAACAGCGGCGAGATGGCGCTGGAGAGCATGTCCGCGCGCAGGCCGTCGCCGATGCGCCGGGAATCAACCTTGGTCCCCACGATCTCGCCGACGGCGATGATGTCCGCCGACGTTTCCGTCAGGGTCACCAGGATCACGATCAGCATGGAGATGATGGCCGCGATGTGGAACGTGGGCGGGCCGAAGGCGAAAGGTGTGGGGAACGCGACGATCTCGCCCTGTCCCACCTTGGAGAAGTCGGCCATGCCGGTGACGAAAGCGATGGCCGTGCCGATGATCATGGCCAGCAGGATGGACAGCCGCGAGATGGTGGCGCTGCCCACCTTGCTCAGAAGCAGCACGATGCCCATGGTGGCGGCGGCCAGGCCGATGTTGGCCACACTGCCGTAGTTGGGTGCCTTGCTGTTGCCGCCCATGGCCCAGTTGGCGGCCACCGGCATCAGCGTCAGGCCGATGGTGGTGATGACCGTGCCGGTGACCACCGGCGGGAAGAACCGGATGATCTTGGAGAACAGCGGCGTGATCGCCAGGCCGATCAGTGAGGCGACGATCACCGAGCCGAAGACGGACTGGATGCCTCCGCCGCCGTGGACGATGGCCACCATGGTGGATACGCCGGCGAAGGAGACGCCCTGGACGAGCGGCAGTTTGGAGCCGAAGAACGGGATGCCCACGGTCTGGAGGATGGTGGCCAGGCCGCCCACAAAGAGGCAGGCGGCGATGAGCAGGCCGATGTCCTGGGAGGACATGCCGGCCGCGGCGCCGATGATCAGCGGCGGGGCGATGATGCCGCCGTACATGGTCAGGACGTGCTGGAAACCGTAGGCGAAGCTGCTGCCGATGGAGAGGCGCTGGTCTTCGGGTCGGTCGGATGGCTGGCGGCCGGTCTTGGCGGCGCTGGGGGACTTTTTCTTGAGGTTCACGGCAGACTTTCTGGTTCATGGCAGACGTCTTTGTCTGGCTAACGTGGTCTGGCTATAGCTGTGGGGACTTACGGGTGCCCGGCCCCGGAGTTTTTGGCCAGATACAGGGGGTTTAGGGGCCCTGAAGTCGCTCTAAGTGGACAAAAACTCCCGGGGCGGGCGGGTGGTGGCTGGTGTTCCCGGGGCCTAGCAGAAACCGGCGATGCCGGACCAGGCGATGTCTGCCGG
>DATCVX010000042.1:0-5809 GCA_036566705.1 Arthrobacter sp.
CTGGTAGGTGACCATGCCGTTGTGCATCCAGAAGTTCGCGAAGCCGTGGCCGGCCGCCTGGGACTGGGCCATCTCGTTCTCGTGGTGCGGGAAGCGCAGGTCCAGCCCGCCGCCGTGGATATCGAACTCGGTGCCGAGGTACTTGGTGACCATGGCCGAGCACTCCAGGTGCCAGCCCGGACGGCCGGCGCCCCACGGCGAGGCCCAGCTCGCCGTCGCCGGCTCCCCCTCTTTGGAGCCCTTCCACAGCGCGAAGTCCCGGGCATCTTTCTTGCCCCGCGGATCCGCGTCCTGGGCCCCCTGCATGTCGTCGATGTTCTGGCGAGTTAGTGACCCGTATTTGTCCCATGACCGTACGTCGAAGTAGACGTCGCCGGAGTCGTCCAGGGCCGGATACGCGTGGCCACGGTCGATCAGCTGCTGGATGAGGGCATGCATTTCGGGGATATGCCCGGTAGCGCGTGGCTCATACGTGGGCCTGGAGACGCCAAGGGTGTCGTAGGCCTTCAGGAACTCCTGTTCGTAGCGGTACGCCAGGGCCCACCACTCTTCCTCACGGACCTCCCCCGGTTCGGGCCGGAACCCGGGGGCGAAGGACGCTTCAGATTTGGCGAGGATCTTGTCATCGATATCCGTGACGTTCCGGACCACAGTGACGCGGTACCCCCGGTACGTCAGCCAGCGGGTGAGCTGGTCAAACGCAATGGCGGAGCGGATGTGTCCCACATGGGGCATCCCCTGGACGGTAGCGCCGCAGTAGTAGAGGCTCGCTTTGCCCGCTTGGAGGGGGACGAAGTCTCGGACTTCGGCGGATGCTGTGTCGTAAAAGCGCAGGGTCACCGCTCCAGATTAGCCGAAGAGCGCACATTGCCTGCGGGATACACCAGGGCGGTGGCCACGGCGGAGATGCCTTCGCCCCTGCCGGTGAAGCCGAGCCCGTCGCTGGTGGTGGCCGTGACACTGACCGGGGCGCCGGCGGCCTCGCTGAGGACGCGCTGGGATTCTTCCCGGCGGGGCCCGAACTTGGGCCGGTTGCCCACAAACTGCACCGCCACGTTGCCGATCTCGAATCCGGCGGCCCTTACGATCCGAGCCGCCTCCGCCAGGAGGGTGGCACCGGAGGCGCCGGCGAATTCGGGCCGGTCGGTTCCGAAATGGGTCCCGAGGTCGCCGACCCCGGCCGCTGAGAACAGGGCATCTGCCGCGGCGTGGGCCACCGGGTCCGCATCGGAATGGCCGGCCAGGCCACGCTCACCCTCCCAATGGAGCCCTCCCAGCCACAACGGGCGGGGCTTGTCTTCGGCGGCGAAGGCGTGGACGTCCACGCCGATTCCCGTGCGCGGCAGGATCATGTTGTCCGGTTCCACGTTCAGCCTTCCACCCAGCGGGCGCCGAGCGGCCCCTCCAGCAGCCCTTCGGCGAGGATGAGGTCCAGGGGCGTGGTGATTTTCAGGGATTGCGTGGAGCCACGGACCGCAAACACCGGCGTGCCGAGCATTTCCACGAGCATGGCGTCGTCGGTGACAGCCGCAGACTGCTTCTCGTCCAGGGTCTGCGCGGCCTCATGCGCCTTCAGGAGGGTGCTGAGCTGGAAGCCCTGCGGCGTCTGCACCGCGCGGAGTTCCTCCCGCGGGGCGGTCCCGGTGACGATCTCCGGTGCCAGGGCACTGTCCTTCCCTGTGGTCGCGGCAACCGTTTTGACGGTGTCCACCACCGCGACGGCGGGGATCACCGCTGCCGCGCCTGCAGCCAGGGCGTCGGCGACGCGGTGGAACACGGATTCGGGAGTAAGTGCACGCGCGGCGTCGTGGACCAGCACCGCCTCAATTCCGTCCATCAGGGCAGCGATGCCGGCCCGGACGGAGTCAGCCCGGGTGGCGCCGCCGTCGACGATGGTCAGGATGGGGCCGCCGTCGGCCAGTTCCTGCCTGAAGTCCTCGCAGAGCCGGCGGAGGCCGTCGTCTCCTGCCGGCAGTGCCACGCAGACCTGGCTGCTGATTCCGGACGCGACGATGCCGCGCAGGGCGTGGGTCAGGAGGGGTTCGCCGCCCAGCGGAACCGCCGCTTTGGGCATGCCGTAGCCAAGCCGCTGCCCTGAGCCTGCGGCCACCAGGATCACGGCGGTGACAAGGCGGGTGGGTGTTTCACTCATGCGGACTAGCCTACGTCCACGCAGGCCGCCCCGCCCGGACCTGTATCCGGGCAAAAAGAAACCCCGCCGGCACTTTCGTGCCAACGGGGTTCAATTCTTAGGAAGCCAGGACCTCGTCGAGAACACTGGCAGCCTTCTCTTCGTCGGTCTTTTCAGCCAGCGCCAACTCTGAAATCAGAATCTGCCGGGCCTTGGCCAGCATGCGCTTCTCACCTGCGGAAAGGCCCCGGTCGTGATCGCGGCGCCACAGGTCGCGGACGACCTCTGCTACCTTGATGACGTCACCGGAAGCAAGCTTCTCCAGATTTGCCTTGTATCTGCGTGACCAGTTGGTGGGCTCTTCAGTGAACTCGGCACGGAGCACATCGAATACGTGCTCCAGGCCTTCCTTGCCCACTACGTCCCGGACCCCAACAAGGTCAACGTTTTCTGCTGGAACTTCAATGGTCAGATCACCCTGAGCCACCTTGAGCTTGAGATACATTTTCTCTTCGCCCTTGACGGTGCGCATCTTGATTTCTTCAATTTTTGCAGCACCGTGGTGAGGGTAAACTACTGTCTCGCCGACCTCAAATACCATGTGGACATTCCCCTTTCCCGCAGACCAGTTTATCACGATTCGGGCATATGACTGGCCGCGAAAGGGCCCCGGAACCGCATGAATACGCGGAAAATGGGCAGAATCGACCCCCCTCGACCCCTTGACGGATGCAGATAATAGTGCATCGGAGAGGCCCTGCCAAGGGCAATGTGACCGCCCGGAATCCGCGTTTGGGCGGGTTTGCGGATAGGCTATGGGCTGAATAATGTTCCAAGACTCTTGAGGAGTACGTGACGTGCGTTTCACTGCGATGAACCGGGCCCAGCGCGGCAAACTGGCATTGGCGGCAGCTGCCCTGGGCCTCGGCCTGGTGACGGTGACCGGCTGCGGCTACATCACCCCCCAGCAGACTTCTCACCAATACTCTGCATCGGATGGCGTCCGCGCGGACCTCGGCCCCCTGCAGCTGCGCAACTTCATGATTGTCTCTGCTGGCGAAGACAAGCCGGGCCGCCTGCTCGGCGCCGTTTACAACTCGTCATCGCAGGACGTCAAACTGACGGTCAACGGTGCCGAAGGCTCCCAGACGCAGGTGTCCGTGAAGGCAAACTCCTACACGCTGCTCAACGACTCCACCGACGAAGCGATCCTCAGCACCAGCGGCGGCATTGCGGGCTCCCTGGTGCCGGTCAAGATCACCGAAAGCGGCACCAACCTTAACAAGACCATTGACGTTCCGGTTCTGGACGCAACCCTGGAAGAGTACAAGGAGTATGTACCGGGTGGCGGCGAGCCGACCGGGACCAGTTCACCGACGCCTTCGCCGTCGACGTCTTCTGCCGCCGCAGCCCACTAGGGCCTTAGCGGACCGGACGCAACGCAGAAGGAGGGGCCCCCCGGGGAGCCCTCCTTCTGCGTTGCGGGTTGGCGGCCGCGCCTGCCGGCCGCTGCCTAGGGTTCGAACTTGTAGCCGAGGCCCCGCACCGTCACCAGGAACCGCGGCGCCGACGGGTCCGGCTCGATCTTGCTCCGCAGCCGCTTGACGTGGACGTCAAGGGTCTTGGTGTCGCCCACATAGTCTGATCCCCACACCCTGTCGATGAGCTGGCCGCGCGTCAGCACCCGCCCGGAGTTCCGAAGCAGCATCTCGAGCAGTTCAAATTCCTTCAGCGGCAGCAGCACCTGCTCGCCTCCCACACTCACCACGTGCCGCTCGATGTCCATCCGGACAGGGCCGGCCTGCACCGTGGCTGAGATCAGTTCTTCCGGCTCGCCCTGACGGCGGAGCACCGCCCGCACCCTGGCCACAAGTTCGCGCGAGGAATACGGCTTGGTCACGTAGTCGTCGGCGCCGAGTTCCAGGCCCACCACTTTGTCGATCTCGGAGTCCTTGGCGGTCAGCATGATGACCGGAACGCCGGACCGCTGCCGGAGCTGGCGGCACACTTCGGTCCCGGACAGGCCCGGGAGTTGCAGGTCCAGCAGGACCAAGTCGGCACCGTTGCGGTCGAATTCGGTGATGGCATCCAGGCCGTTGTCCACTACCTCCACCTCGAACCCTTCCTTGCCCAGCAAATAGGACAGCGGGTCGCTGAACGATTCCTCGTCCTCGACTATCAAGATCCTGCTCAAGCGCTTGCTCCTTGTTCGTGTGCGCCAGGGGCGCGGGATTCGTGGGTGTGCCGGGCGGCGTGGTGCTTAGTCGATGCGGGCTGCGGGCCGGCGGCAGGTTCGTCCTCGACGCCCGGCCCCTCCATTTCCGGCAGCCGCAGGGTGAAAGTTGAGCCTTGGCCGGGCTGGGACCACAGGGTCACCTCGCCTCCGTGGTTTGAGACGACGTGCTTGACGATGCTCAGCCCGAGGCCTGTTCCGCCCGTGTGGCGGGACCGGGCCGCGTCCACACGGTAGAAACGCTCAAATACGCGTTCCTGGTCTTCAGGGGACATTCCTTCGCCCTGGTCGGTGACCGATATGGCGATCAGTCCTTCCTTGGCGCGGACCCCGACACCTACCCGGGTGTTCTCGGGCGAGTACCGGATGGCATTGTCAATGAGGTTGCGCAGTGCCGTGACCAGCAGGTCGGGGTCGCCGTAGACCATTCCGTCTGCGTGCCCGCCCACCACGATCTTGATGTTCTTGCTCTCGGCGGGCAGCTGTGACCGGTCCACGGCCTCGCTGATCACGGCATTGATGTCCACAGGCCTGCCCTGCTGGGCCACGCTGGCCCCCTGCAGGCGTGAGAGCTCAATGATGTCCTGGACCAGTGCCGCCAGGCGGCCGGACTCCTTGTGCATGCGCTTGGCGAACCGGCGGACGGCCTGTTCGTCGTCGGCCGAGGACTCAAGTGCCTCGGCGAGGAGGGAGATGGCCCCTACCGGGGTCTTCAGTTCATGGGACACGTTGGCCACGAAGTCGTTGCGGATCTCTTCGGTCCGGGTGATTTCGGTGCGGTCGTCGGCCAGCAGGAGGATATATTCCTCACCGAGCATGGCTGCTCGCACCTGCACGATGATGGTCCCCTGGCCGAGCGGGCCACGGGGCAGCTCCAGCTGCTTCTCGATGATCACGCCGTCACGGCGGACGCCTGCCGTCATGTCCAGCAGCTGCTTGTGGACCACGGTGTGGCCCCGAACCAGGCCGTAAGCGTAGGCGGCCGGGCTTGCCCTGACCACGCCGTCCACGGCGTCCACCACCACAAAGGCGCGCCCCACGACGGCAAGCACCTCGGCGGCCCCCGCCGGCAGGGCGAGTTCCTCGACGGCGACGTCCACCAGCTGGCGCTGCTTTTCGCTGACCCTGAACGCAAGCACGCCGAAGGTACCGAACGACAGGCCGATGAGGCCTGCGATGACACCGATGAGCATAGGATCCACATTCCCAGCTTATGCTGTGGGAAACACGGTTTCGCCGCATCAGGCCCACATGCGGGGACGGTTCAACTAACGTTCACCTGCCGACCTCCAACCGTTCACCGGCCGCTGGCAGAGTATGGAGTTGGACTGCCGAACGGCGACACGAACTGCCGCCGGCGGACAGCGCCGGCGGGGGTTCCAAGGAAAGGACGCCAACGTGCGTAAGGTTTTTCAGGAAGAACTGGCCCAGGTCGGCGAGCAGCT
>DATCVX010000043.1:0-11394 GCA_036566705.1 Arthrobacter sp.
GCCGTCTGTGGAGGCCATGCCGGTCAGGACGAGGTCCACCGGGCTGTCGGCGCCGAGGTGGCGGACTGCCGCTGCGAGCGCCAGGGAGGTTGCCGCTGCGTCCGAGCCTGCGAGCGCGGCGTCGGTAAGGTGCACGCCCTCGGTGGCGCCGATCTGCAGGGACTTCTTGATGGCGTTCACGGCACCGGCAGGTCCCATGCTCAGCGCGATCACTTTGTTGCCGGCCTTGGCACCCCCGCGCGCTTCGGCAAGCTGCAGCGCAGCCTCCAGGGCGTACTCATCCAGTTCGGACAGGATGCTTTCGTCGCGGTCCGTGGTGTGGCCCTCGCCGCTGAGGTGCCGGTCGAACTGGGCGTCCGGCACATGCTTGACCAGGACGATGATCTTCAATGTCTCTTCCACTGTATTTACAGCAGCCTTCCATGCTTGTGGATAGCCAGCCGGGTGAGGTCATGGCCGCGGAACGCCCGGGGTACGGGTAGCTCCTAGCTAACCATATAGAAGTACCCCGGTGACGTCGCGTTAACGCCTGTGTCAGCCGGCTTGCCCGTCTTGTGGAAATGACGACGGCGGCCCTCCCCCTTTCGGGGAACGGCCGCCGTCGTCCGGACTTCTTTTAGCGGAACAGGTGCCTGGGCCTACTGCTCGGCTGCGGTACCGAGAGTGACGTCCAGTGTCTGCTCCTGGCCGTTCCGCTTGATCGTGATCTTGACCTTCGCACCGGCAGCCTGTTCGCGGACAGCTGCCGTCAGCTGGTTTGGTTCGCTGATGGTCAGGTCGTTGAAGCGGGTGATGACGTCGCCCACCTTGATGCCCGCGTTGGCGGCAGCCGACCCTGATTCGACCGTGGCGACATCGGCACCGACGGAGAAGCTGGAAGAAGCGCTCGTGGACGACTTGTCCTTGACGCTGACGCCCAGCTGACCGTGGGAGACCTTGCCGGTGTCGATGATTTCCTGGGCGACGCGCTTGGCGTGGTTGATCGGGATGCTGAAGCCCACGCCGATGTTTCCGCTTGTCGAACTGGACGAGGAGTCGGATCCGGCTGAGGCGATGGCAACGTTGACGCCGATGATCTCACCCTTGCTGTTGACCAGCGCGCCGCCGGAGTTGCCGGGGTTGATGGCCGCGTCGGTCTGGATCACGTTGATGGAGATGGAGCCCTGGTCCGCCGTCTGCTGGCTCTGGCCGCCGCCCGGAGGCGCGAACTGGAAGCCCTGATCGCCGCCCTGGGAGCTGTCTCCTTCTTTGGGTGCTGCCGAGGATGCCACGCTGATGGTCCGGTTCAGGGTGGAGACGATGCCGTCAGTGACGGTTCCGGTGAGGCCCAGCGGGGAGCCGATGGCGATGGCCGTGTCCCCCACGTTGAGCTTGCCGGAGTCCCCGAGGGTGGCGGGGGTGAGGCCGGAGGCGTCGTCCACCTTGATGACGGCAAGGTCGGAGAGCGGGTCAGTGCCCACGAGCTTGGCGGTGAGCACGCGACCGTCGCTGGTACGGATTTCCAGCGCCGCGTTTGCCGTCGCTCCGTCCAGGGTCACCACGTGCGTGTTGGTGAGGATGTGGCCTTCATCGTCGAGGATGATGCCGGAGCCGGTACCGCCTGAACTGCCGCTTGTGGCGCTGATGGTCACCACGCTCGGGGAAGCCTTCAGTGCCGCCGCGGTGATGGCATTGACGTCGTCCTTGTTGTTGACGATGACCGTTTCAGGCTGGCTGCTGCTGACGGCGCCGGAATTCCCGCCGTCGAAGAGGTTGGCTGAACCCACGGTGGCCACTCCGCCGCCTACCAGGCCGGCGGCGAGGATGCTGGCCACGAGGGTGCCGACGCCGAAGCTGGGCTTGCGGCGGGGAGCGTCGGCCGGGTTGGGAGCCAGAGCCACTCCCCCTGGAGCAGCCGCGTGCGCTCCGTGCTGCCCGTACTGTGGCTGGCCGTACTGCTGCTGACTGTATGGCTGCTGGCCCTGGCTGTACGGACCACCGGCGTGCTGGCCGCCGGAGTTTTGGCCGGGCTGGTGGTTCTGCTGACCATAAAAAGGCTCACGTGGCGGGTAGACCGGGCGGGGCGCTCCCGGGAGTTGCTCGGTGGGATTCGCTCCGGCGCCGGAGTCCATGTGCTGGGCTTCGGTTGCCTGCTGGTCCCCCTGCGCCGCAGCCGCGGGATCGTGCAGCGGCGCTGGAGTGCGCCCGGCCGGCGGTGCCGGCTGCGGCGCGTCCGGATGCCGCGGATCCCGGGGTTCCGGTGCTGCACCTGGCGTTGGGTTCTCAGTCATTGGACTTCCTTTCATCCTCGTCTGCCATTAACTATGAACCTCTTGGCTGGAACAAATGCGGACGTTGGCTGGGAGCTTCCTGTATGCCTGTGCCAGGCCTTCGCCGAGCTCCAAAGTCCTTTTCGCTGGTGGCATATTCGTCCTTGTGGACGCACTAATAGGTGCACCATAGAATCAAGAGGAATTGCCACAGCGACCTGCGGCTTTACACCACGCGTGGGGGCGCTGCTGCATTCTGAGACGACTGATTCGTCCCGAATCGGTGTCAGGCGTGCTGAAGGGTTGCACATGCGGTCAAAGTTCAAACGTATCCTCGCCGTGATTGGCCTGACGGGCCTGTTGGCGGTTCCCGCCGGCGCGGCCTGGGCCGAAGATCCGGTGACGCTGGATCCGGCATCAAAGGTGGTGGACAAGGCCGGAGTTCTGGGTGGCAACAAAGCCGACGTTGAGGCTGCCATCAAGAAGCTAGGCACAGACCACGCCATGGTGTTGCACGTCGTCACAGTCAAGAAATTCGAAAACCCGACGGATCGGGAAGCCTGGTCAGACCAGGTAGCCGAAAAAGCCAGCCTTGGTTCCAATGCCCTGATTTTTGCGGTGGCCACCGATACCAGGCAGTACGTCCTGAATAAGGGCGGCAGCAAAATCACCAACGCCCAAATCGAAAACATCAAGAGCAAAGCAATCGGCCCGCAGCTGGCGAATAACGATTACGCCAAAGCGGCCATCAATGCCGCCGCCGCCATCGGCGACGCGGCCGGCGGCGGGAGTGGCGACGTCCCGTCCGAAAATGGCGCAGGCACCGCAATCCTCGTTGGTACCGGAGTGGTAGCGGCGGGTGGCGCCGGTGCCTACCTGTACTTCCGCAACAGGCGCAAGAAGGCAGGCCAGGCGTCCAGCGCCAGCTACGGCCCGCAGGGCGCCGAACTGGATCCGCTGGCCTCGCTCAGCGTGGAGGAGCTCCGCCGCAAGAGCGGATCGCTGCTCATCGAAGCCGATGACGCGATCAAGTCCAGCGAGCAGGAGCTGATGTTCGCCCAGGCCCAGTACGGCGATTCCGCCGTCGGCAACTTCACCAAGGCGCTGCAGGAAGCCAAGGGACACATGTCCGAGTCCTTCAAGCTGCAACAGCAGCTGGACGACCACATTCCCGATACCGAAGAACAGCAGCGCAGCTGGCTGGGCGAGATCATCCGCCGTTCAGAGGCCGCCCTCGCTTCCCTGCAGGAGCAGAAGGCCGACTTCGATTCACTGCGCGAGCTGGAAAAGAACGCGCCGCAGGCACTCGCCACGGTCAAGGCGGGAGCACAGGAAGCCGACGCGAAAATCGCCAGCGCTGAACAGTCTCTGACCACCCTCCGCGCCAAATACTCCGACAGCGCCCTGGTCCAGGTTTCCGACAACATCACGCAGGCCAAGGAGCGGCTGGCCTTCGTCCAGAACGCCACGGCTACTGCTGAGCAGAAGCTGACTGAGGGTGAAGCCAGCCTCGCCGCTGTGGCTGTCCGCGCATCCGAAGAGAGCCTGCACCAGACCAACGTTCTCCTCGACGCGATCTCCAAGGTCTCCACCAGCCTGGACGAGGCACGTACCGGCTTGGAGGCGGCCGTCGTCGATACCTCCCAGGACCTTGCACAGGCACGGGCCATGATCCAGTCCGGGGCCCACCCCGAACTCGCCGGCCCCGTGGCGGGGGTAGAGTCCGCCCTTTCCCAGGTGAAGGCTGAGATCCAGGGCGGGAAGATAGATCCCATCGCCACCCTCCAGCGGGTGGAAACAGCCCACCAGGCGCTGGACCAGGCGCTCACCGGCATCCGCGACCAGCAGGAACAGGCCCGCCGGGCCCAGGCTTCGCTCCAGCAGACCATCATGTCTGCCCAGGCCCAGATCAGCGCCACGTCGGACTACATCACAGCCCGCCGCGGCGGGGTAGGCACCGAAGCCCGCACGCGGCTCGCCGAATCGCAGCGGAACCTGGACTACGCCCTCTCCATCTCCCGCAATGATCCGGTCACTGCTCTGACCTACGCCCAGCAGGCACATGCCCTCGCAGCCCAGGCGGCCCAGCTCGCCCAGGCCGACGTCGACCACTTCGACGGCTACGCCAACCAGGGCTACGGCCGGGGCGGCATGTTCGGCGGAGGCGGCGGAGGAGGCCTCGGCGGCGCCATCCTCGGCGGCATCCTCATCAACTCCATCCTCAACGGCGGCAGCGGCGGCGGCTGGGGCGGCGGGCACAGCGACGGCGGCGGCTGGGGCGGCGACGGCGGCTTCGGCGGAGGAGACTCCGGCGGCGGTTGGGGTGGCGATTCCGGCGGCGGCGGAGACTTCTGAGCCCGAAAGACTAGGCACCGGGCGGAACGAGCCGCCCGGCGTATAGATAGCGGTACAACAACTGTTCACTGATTTCAGTGGCCACCACTGAGCAGGACGAAAGGTAACACCATGGTTAAGCAGTCCATTTTCGGCCGCATCGCGCAGCTTGCAAAGGCAAACATCAACTCCTTGCTGGACAACGCTGAGGATCCGCAGAAGATGCTGGACCAGATGGTCCGGGACTACACCAACAACATCGCCGAGGCTGAATCGGCCGTGGCACAGACCATCGGCAACCTGCGCATGCTCGAGGACGACTACAACGAAGACGTAAAGAACGCCCGCGACTGGGGCAACAAAGCCCTCGCGGCGTCGCGCAAGGCCGACGAGTACCGAGGCAGCGGGCACGCCGCAGACGCCGAAAAGTTCGACAACCTGGCCAAGGTGGCCCTGCAGCGCCAGATGTCAGCCGAGAACGAAGCCAAGGGCGCGGAGCCCAGCATCTCCTCACAGCGGGAGGTGGTGGACAAGCTCAAGACCGGCCTCGACCAGATGAAGGGCAAGCTCAACGAGCTCACCAGCAAGCGCAACGAACTCGTGGCCCGCTCCAAGACAGCTGCAGCCCAGTCCCAGGTCCACGACGCCATCAAAAGCATCGACTTCATGGACCCCACGTCCGAGGTGGGCCGGTTCGAGGAAAAAATCCGCCGGGAAGAGGCGAAGGTCAGGGGCCAGCAGGAACTTGCCGCATCCAGCCTGGACGCACAGTTCAACCAGCTTGAGGACCTCGGCGAACAGGTCGAGATCGAAGCGCGCCTTGCTGCGCTGAAGTCCGGCGGCGCCGCCAAGCCCGCGATCGGCGCCTCGGCGGCCGGAGCCGGTGCTGAGTCCACGGTGGACGAAGCCGACTTCGACAAGCTGTAACCACCACCTGCCCGGACTCGCCGGGCAGGCTCAAGGCCGGGGTTCAGGATGAGCCCCGGCCTTCGCCGTCCGTGAAAAGCCGGCCAACCCGCCCACGCGGCTCCGGGTGGATGTGTGTAGCGTGGAAGCCATGTCCTCCCCTGTCGCTTCGTCCATCGTCTGGCTCCGTGATGATCTTCGCCTGGATGACAATCCGGCGCTGGCCCGGGCCGCAGAGCTCGGTCTTCCCCTGACAGTCGTGTATATCCTCGACGAGGAATCGGACGGCATCCGGCCCCTCGGCGGCGCAGTCCGCTGGTGGCTCCACCATTCCTTGGCGTCCCTTGCCGCCGACCTGGAGGATGCCGGATCCGCCCTGATCCTCCGGCGGGGGCCAGCAGCAAGGATCATCCGGGACCTGGTCCACGAAACCGGCGCGTCCCATGTGCTCTGGAACCGCCGTTACGGTGGTCCGGAACGGGCTGTGGATGCCGGCATCAAGGAATGGGCCGTCGGTGCAGGCATCGAGGCTGCAAGCTTCCAGGCAAGCCTGCTCTTCGAGCCCTGGACCATCACCACCGGCAGCGGCGGCCCCTACAAGGTCTTCACGCCCTTCTGGCGCGCCTGCCTCGCCTCCGGCGAACCCCGGTTGCCGCTCGACGCGCCGGCCGGACTCCCCTCCCCTGCCAAAGCGGGCCGAAAAAAACATGCCGACAGTGAATCGCTGGAGTCCTGGTCCCTGCTGCCGGCTTCGCCCGACTGGAGCGGCGGCCTGGCAGAAACCTGGGAACCGGGCGAAGCCGGCGCGCACGGCCGCCTGGAGGACTTCCTGGACGGGCCGGTGGCCGACTACGGAACCGGCCGGGACGTGCCCGGCGTCGAAGGAACCAGCAGGCTGTCCCCGCACCTCCGCTTCGGCGAGGTCAGCCCGTTCCGCGTGTGGCATGCGCTCCGGCAGCGGTTTCCTCGCCAGGCGCCTGCCGACGTCGGAATTTTCCGGTCCGAGATTGGCTGGCGGGAATTCTGCTGGCAACTGCTCTACGTCAATCCGCAGCTGGCAACACGCAACTACCGCCCGGAGTTCGACGATTTTGCCTGGGAAGAGCCATCCCGGGCCGAGCTTGGCGCCTGGCAACAAGGGAGCACAGGCTACCCCCTGGTCGACGCCGGAATGCGCCAGCTTTGGAGGACCGGCTGGATGCACAACCGGGTCCGGATGGCGGCCGCGTCATTCCTGGTCAAGAACATGCTGGCAGACTGGCGCCTGGGCGAGGAATGGTTCTGGGACACCCTCGTGGATGCCGATGCCGCCAGTAATCCGGCGAACTGGCAGTGGGTGGCCGGGTCGGGGGCGGACGCCTCCCCCTATTTCCGGATCTTCAATCCGGTCACGCAGAGCAAGAAGTTCGACGCCGGCGGACGCTACCTGAGGCAGTACGTCCCCGAGATAGCCGGATTGAGCGACAAAGCCATCCACGAGCCATGGAAGAGCGTCGGGGCGGCAGGCGGCTACCCGCCGCCGCTGGTGTCCCTGCCGGAGTCCCGGGAGCGGGCGCTGGAGACCTACCAGAGGCTCAAGGACGGCTCTTAGCCGGCTCCTGAAGGCTGGCGGGCCTTGGCTTCCATTGCCGCCTTTAGCGGCTGACCTTGCCCATCAGGGAGGCAATGGGGCGCAGGAAGATGGGCCGGGCGAGGAACCATGCCGCCACCATCACGGCCACAGACACGAGGAAGATCCAGAAGCCGAGCCAGCCGTCGCCGTCGGACACGCCGTACATGTGGTTCAGGTTCCGCAGGGCGCCGGTGGTCAGCACCAGGAATACGTGCACCACGATGAATGCCACGAAGTAGATCATGACCGGGAAATGGATGGCCCGGGCCAGTTCGATCGGGTACGCCTTGTTCAGCGCGGCAGCCTTCTTGGGCCAGGCGGAGGACGTCCGGATGCCAGAGATGAAGGCAAGCGGCGCGGCGATGAATACGGTGAGGAAGTAGGTCAGCAGCTGCAGGGCGTTGTAGTTGATCCAGCCGTTTTCGGTGGGCCAGTTCAAAGATGCGTACTGCAGGGCTGCTGACAGCGCGTTCGGAAAAACATCCCAGCTGGTGGGGACGATCCTCGTCCACTGTCCTGTTGCGAACAGGAGGACGGCAAACACCAGTCCGTTGAGGATCCACAAGGCGTCCAGCGTGAGGTGGAACCAGAGCTCAAGCGTGATCTTGGTGGGCGGTGTCTTGGTCTTGATGAGCCCCTTGTTGTTGCGGGTCCAGTGACCGCTCGGCCGGGTGGTGGTCCGCACCTGCCAGCCCGTCCGGATGATCAGCAGCAGGAAGAACCCGTTCAGGAAATGCTGCCAGGCAAGCCAGGCCGGGAATCCTATGGGAGCGCCGTCGGGGAGCTCTGAATGGCCCGGGTAGTCCGCCAGGAAGTCAGAGACGGCCGGCAGCTCCCTCAGCCACCTGGCGAGCAGCACCACCAGCACCAGCGCCACGAGGGCTGCAGGAACACCCCAGTAGAGTCTGTTCCGCTTGCCCGTCGCAGTACCGGACTTTTTGGTGGGTGTGGACATCGAAGAACATTCCTCTCAAGAATGACTGGCCTGTGGTTCAAATATCTGAGGCCCTGCGAAAGAGAATACTAGGAACCACTAGCAATCCAAGAAAAAAGAAGACCCCGGGCGGCATATCTGCCGGCCGGGGCCTTCACTTGGTTGCGGGGACAGGATTTGAACCTGTGACCTCTGGGTTATGAGCCCAGCGAGCTACCGAACTGCTCCACCCCGCGTCGCTTGATCAACACTACCCTAGTTTCGCCGCCGCAAAATCCACACCCAATATCCGGCCGTTTTTGCCGCACCACCCGACGCCGGGCAACTTCCCAAACCGCGCAGCGCTTAAACCAGAAAGTCCGGAACCGTTTCCAGTTCCGGACTTTCCGTCAGTTGCGGGGACAGGATTTGAACCTGTGACCTCTGGGTTATGAGCCCAGCGAGCTACCGAACTGCTCCACCCCGCGTCGCAAGAACAACTCTACCGTCGGGTGAACAGGAGGCCAAATCGAGAAGGCGTGATGTGCGTCTCGGTCGCCCTCCCGCGCCCCTGCGGACGCTGCCGGGAAGCCGCGCGGTGGCCAGTTAACGCCGTCGGCCCGGCCTCACTCCCTACGGAGTGATGCCGGGCCGGCGGATCCGGTCAGTCGCCCGTCAGTTGCTTGCCGTGGGTGACGGCGTGGGGCTCCCTGACGGGGTGGCCGTGGGCGATGGCACCGCCTCAGGGACCGTCACCGGAATCTTGGCCTCTGCATCCGCGGCCTTCTGGAGGGCTGCTGCGATCTTCTTCTGCTGCTCGCCGTAGGCTGCGAAGTCGCCGGCTGCGAGGGCTGCCTGGCCGGCCTGGATGGCGGCCCTGGCCTCATCCAGTGCGGCTTTGAGCTCGGCCTTGGCATCTGCACCGGCTACCGGAGGCGTGCCTGGTGTCGGAGGCGTCTGGCCGTTGTTGTCGGAATCGCCGGCGGCAGCACCGGAGTCCCCGCCGAACAACTGCTTGAGCGCCGCATCCAGTGTCGGCGCGAAACCGACCTTGTCACCGAAGGCCACCAGCACGCGCTGCAGCGTGGGATAGGACGTTTCACCCGTGGACTTCAGGTAGACCGGCTGGACGTACAGGATTCCGCCGCCCACCGGGAGCGTCAGGAGGTTGCCGTTGAGCACATCCGAGGCGCCCTGGCGCAGCAGGTTCAGGGCCTGGGAGACGGTGGGGTCCGAGTTGAACTTGTTCTGCGCCTGGCCCGGGCCGGGGACCTGCGTCTCCGGCGGGATCTGGAGCAGCCGCAGCTGGCCGTAACTCTCAGCCTTGACCCCGGCCTGGTTGCCGGCGTCGGAATCCGCCGCCAGGAAGCCGTAGAGGACGTTACGGGCGTTTCCGTTGACGATCTGCGGGATAAAGGAGGATGTCAGCTGGAACGCCGGTTTGTCCTGGTCCGGCATCTGCAGCGACATGTAGAACGGCGGCTGCTTGACGTCCGTGTCCACCGTCGGGTCGGCGGGCACGCTCCAGGCATCGTTGGTCTTGTAGAAGCTGGACGGATCCGTCACGTGGTACTTGCCCAGCAGCTGACGCTGGACCTTGAACAGGTCCTCGGGGTAGCGGACGTGGCTCATGACGTCGCCGGACATCTCCGAGAACGGCTTCAGCGACGTCGGGAAAACCTTCTGCCAGGACTTCAGCAGCGGGTCCTGGTCATCCCAGGCATACAGGGTCACCGACCCGTCATAGGCGTCCACGGTGGCCTTTACCGAGTTCCGGATGTAGTTGACGGTGCTGTTGGGCAGCGCGACGGCACGGCCGGACGTGGTCTGGGTATCGGCCGTAGCGTCCGAGAGCTGCTCCTGCTGCGAGTACGGGTAGTACTGGCTGGTGGTGTAGCCGTCCACGATCCACTTGACGCGGCCATCCACCACGGCAGGATAAGAGTTCCCATCGACAGTCAGGTAAGGCGCAACCTTCTCCACCCGCTCACGCGGGCTGCGGTCGTAAAGGATCTGCGATTCCTCATTCACGCCGTCCGAGAGCAGCAGGTCCGAGGACTGGAACTTGATGGAATACAGCACCTTGTTGAAGAAGCTGCCCACGTTGGGACCGCCGTTGCCCTGGAAGGTGTACTGCGTCTCGCCTTCCCCGGACGGCCTGTCCTGTTCGCGGTTCGGGGATCCGTCAGGAGCTCCGACAATGGAGTACTCGGGCGAGCTTTCGCCGAAGTAGATGCGAGGCTCGTAGGTGGAGTCGTTACCGAGGACACCGGTGGACGGGATGCCCGACTGAAGGAATTCGGGCTTGCCGTCAACGGTGAACTTGTTGCCCTTCGCCGCAACGACGCCGTAGCCATGGGTGTACACAATGTGCTGGTTCAGCCAGCTTTGCTGGTTCTCGGCCACATTCTGCGGATTCAGTTCGCGGACCGCGATGACGGTGTCCTGGACCTTGCCGTCCACTTCGTAGCGGTCGACGTTCAGGGCCTCGGGGAACTGGTAGTACGGGCGGTACTGTTCCAGCTGGGAGAAGGCGTCCGAGATCAGGTTCGGATCGAGGAGCCTGATGTTGGCGGTGGTCTGCGCGTCCGGCGCGAGTGCCCCGGTAGTGGCGGTGTTGGTGGCGTCGTACCGGTCCACCTGGATCTTATCCAGGCCATAGGCAGCGCGTGTGTTCTGGATGTTGCGCTGGATGAACTCCTTCTCCAGCGTCTCTTCCGAGGGCCGGACCTGGAACTGCTGGATCACCCAGGGGTATACGCCGCCGGCCAGGATGGAGGTGATGATGAGCATTGCGGTGCCGATCACCGGCAGGCGCCAGCGGCCGATGACGGCGGCGACGATGAAGAGGATGGCAACCAGCCCGGCTGCCACCGCAAGAATGGCCTTTGTGGGAATGACGGCACTGACGTCGGTGTACAGCGCACCGGCCCACCGTCCTCCGTTGCTCTGCAGCGCGGCGAACCTGTCCAGCCAGAAGTTGGTTCCCAGCAGCAGCAGGAAGGCGGCACCGGTCACGGCGAGGTGGATCTGCGCCGCGCGGCTGGTGAAGACGCCGCGCTCCATCAGGCGGATGCTTCCATAGAGGTAGTGGGTGAGAATCCCGGCGATGCCGGCCACCACAACAACGCTGATGAGGAAACCGGTGATGAATCCCAGGAACGGGAGGGTCATCAGGTAGAAGCTGAGGTCCATGCCGAATTCCGGGTCTGCCTGGCCGAAGGGTTCCTGGTTGAAGAACAGCAGGACCTTCTGCCACTGGCTCGCCGCGGCGCTGCCGGCGAACAGGCCGAAGAGGACGGGCAGGCCCACCATCACCACGCGGCGGACAGGTTCCAGCTGCGCCTGGTAACGGTTGAGGTTGTCGCGGATTTCCGAAT
>DATCVX010000044.1:0-3928 GCA_036566705.1 Arthrobacter sp.
CCACGCGCGGGGGCCAGCCTGACCCGCTGCCGCTCCTTTCCCTTGGGGTCCAGGAGGACGGCGCTGACGCCGAGCTGGTCATGTCCTTCGCGGAATGCGGTGGCTCCGACCACAATTCCCTCACCCGGCAACGCCTTGGCGGGAAACTTTCCACCCTCCACCACGGGCTGCACCGCAGTGATGGGAAAACGGCCAAACCGCAGACCGTCAGTGATTCGGCCCTTCGGCTTTTGCTTTGCTGCTGCACTGGTTCCTGATTTAGTCGTCACATGCTCGACGTTAGCGAGAAATCACCGAGATTGCTAAGGCTGCGCACTTATTTGCCGCGGTGATTCGTCTTTTCCGTGGCCTCATCTGTCATTTACCTAAAAGAAAGCTAAAGCGGTTCCAGCCGCCCATGTTGTCGGTTAGTGTGGCGCAGGTGAAGGCAATCCGCAGATTTACCGTCCGAACTGTTCTCCCTGAACCGATCAGGCCACTGGCCCGGTTGGCGACCAACCTGCGCTGGTCCTGGCACCGGCCCACCCGCGAACTTTTCGCGGCGTTGAACCCCCGTGTGTGGGAGGAAAGCGGCCAGGATCCGGTGAGCTTCCTGGGCCTCGTCAGCCGGGAGGAGTTCCAGCTGCTGGCAGCTGACCAGTCGGTGGTGGAGCGGGTCCGCTCCGCCGAGCAGGACCTCGACCGGTACCTTGAAGAGCCGCGCTGGTACCAGAGCCTGGGCGAGGGCGCACCGTCCTCCATTGCCTACTTTTCGCCCGAGTTCGGCATCACCGAGGTGCTGCCCCAGTACTCAGGGGGCCTTGGCATCCTGGCCGGCGACCACCTGAAGGCGGCTTCGGACCTCGGTGTGCCGCTGATCGGCGTTGGCCTGCTCTACCAGGCGGGGTACTTCAAGCAGTCACTGTCGCGGGATGCCTGGCAGCAGGAGACGTATCCGGTGCTGGACCCCGACGGACTCCCCCTGACCCTGCTGCGCGAACCGTCGCGTGACGGCAACGGCCGTCCCCTGCAGATCTCCCTGCCGCTCCCCAACGGCCGCCGGCTCATGGCACACATCTGGCGTGCCGACGTCGGACGTGTTCCGCTCCTGCTCCTGGACTCCAATGTTCCGGGCAACGACGACGCCGCCCGCGGGATCACGGACCGCCTGTACGGCGGCGGCGGGGACCACCGGCTCCAGCAGGAACTTCTCCTGGGCATGGGCGGTGTGAAGGCGCTGCGTGCGTACCAGCGGCTCACGGGCCGGGACGCCCCCGAGGTGTTCCACACCAATGAGGGCCACGCAGGCTTCCTGGGAATCGAACGTATCCAGGAACTGATGGCCGGCGAGGACGCGCTGAGCTTCGACGAGGCCCTCGCGGCGGGCCGCGCCTCCACGGTTTTCACCACGCACACGCCGGTCCCGGCCGGTATCGACCGGTTCGAAATTTCGCAGATCCAGCACTTCTTCCAGGCCGGCCTCGCCCCGGCTGTCCCGGTGGACAGGATCCTCGAACTTGGCCGGGAGAACTACGCGGACGGTAACCCGTCCGTGTTCAACATGGCAGTGATGGGCCTCCGGCTCGCGCAGAGGGCCAACGGGGTGGCCAAACTCCACGGTGAGGTCTCCCGCGGCATGTTCTCGGCCCTCTGGCCGGGCTTCGACCATTCCGAGGTGCCAATTACGTCGGTGACCAACGGCGTGCACGTGCCAACCTGGGTGGACGGCCGGATTTCCAAGCTGGCCCGCGAGCAGTTCGGCACGGAGGCTGAGGCCAACGGCCGCTGGGACCTTGCCTATAACGTCAGCGACGCCGATGTCTGGGCGCTGCGCCGTGCGATGCGTACGGCGCTGGTGGAGGATGTCCGGCGCCGGCTCCGTGCCGCATGGAAGAAACGTGGAGCCGCGGACGCAGAGCTCGGCTGGACCGACAGCGTGCTGGATCCCGATGTCCTCACGATCGGCTTTGCACGCCGTGTCCCCACGTACAAGCGGCTGACGCTGATGCTGCGCGAACCTGCCAGGCTCAAGGCGCTGCTGCTGCACAAGGACCACCCCATCCAGCTGGTCATTGCCGGCAAGTCGCACCCCGCCGATGACGCCGGCAAGAAGATGATCCAGGACCTGGTCCGCTTCACCGACGATCCCGAGGTCCGGCACCGGATCGCGTTCCTGCCGAACTACGACATCGCCATGGCCCGGACGCTTTTCCCCGGCTGCGACGTCTGGCTCAACAATCCCCTCCGGCCCCTGGAGGCCTGCGGCACGTCCGGGATGAAGGCCGCCATCAACGGCTCGCTGAACCTGTCAGTGCTGGACGGCTGGTGGGATGAGATGTACGACGGCGAGAACGGCTGGGCGATCCCCACCGCCAACAACGGCGCGTCCCCTGAGGAACGCGACGACATCGAGGCCGCCGCCCTCTACGAACTGCTGGAAACCCAGGTGGCGCCGCGTTTCTACGGCAACACCGTCTCCGAAAGCGCCGGCGCAGCCGGCCCCTCGGAATCGGGAACGGAAAAAGTCCCCACGCACTGGGTTTCGATGATCAAGCACACGCTGTCGCACCTTGGTCCGGCTGTTTCGGCTGACCGGATGCTCCGCGACTACGTGAACATCCTGTACCGCCCGGCGGCCGAGGCCGGCCGGCGGGCGGTCCAAGATTCCTATGCCCAGGCCCGGGCGCTGGCTGCCTGGACCGCGCAGGTGCGCGCTGCCTGGCCGCTGATCCATGTGGAGCACGTCGACTCCGTCGGCGTCTCCGAAGACCCGCAGATCGGCGACACCCTGCAGGTCAACGCCTACGTGGCCCTGCATATCCTCTCACCCGACGACGTGTCGGTTGAGGTGGCCTATGGACGGGCCGAGGAAAACGACACGCTCGCCGACGTCACGGTGATGGAACTCCAGATACAGGAGGACCTCGGCGGCGGCCGCCACCTGTTCAGCGGGTCCCTGCTGATCGACCGGGCCGGGTCCTTCGGCTACACCGTCCGCGTCCTGCCCCGGCATGAGGCGCTGGCGTCCAAGGCGGAGCTGGGGCTGATCGTCAACGCCTGATCCGTTGCCAGACATTAGCCGGATGTTGGTCAGAGCAGCACAGCTGTGACGTTCAGGTCCTTGCCCGCGTAGCTTTCGGCGTCCTGGAGGATCTCGCAGATGATCCCGAAAGCCCTGTCGCCCCGGAAGGCCGCAGCCACCTGCCAGAGGACGGTAACTGGCAGGTGGCCGTCGTCCGTGATGGTATCCGCAAAGTCGTGCAGTGAATCGTTGAGGGCATCCAGGTTGATTCCGTAGTGCTCCGGGAAGTTCAGGACTTCCCCGAACGTTTCGAGGACGGCCTTTTTGCTGTCTGCCGCCGGCACCACCAGGCTGCGGCGGCCCGCGTCTGCTACCTGCTCCTGCAGTTCTTCCAGGGTCCAGGTGTCGGCTGAGTAAATCTTCATGGGTTGCTTAGCTGCCTTCTGCAATGAATGAGAACGAATCGTAGTGGTCCGCCGTGTAATACTTCTCGCCGCCATCGCCGGTTACGATGCGGCGGGCTCCCCGGTCCGACTCACCGGGTGTGGGAACGGTGTACTCCCGGTAGTAACCCCTGTCCTTCAGCGGCAGGATCCGCTCCAGGTTCCCGAAGGTCTGGTTGTCCTGGCTGTACCGATAAGGACCGCCCGCCCGGATCAGCGCCAGGGTCTTGCGCGCGTCCGCCGGCAGCTCCGATTCGCGGACTGCCGGCAGTCCGGACGGGTTTTCCACGACGGCACCGGCCGAGCCGGGTCCGGCACCCGGCGGGGCGGGGGCCACGCTCGAAGCGGCTCCCGGCGTCGGATTTCCTGTGAGCGGTTCAAACAGTCCGGTGTAGCCGAAGGCGAGCAGGGCGACCGCCACCAGAACGGACAGCACCAGGGCAACAGCAGGGCGGTTGCGCATTATGGTCCCCCGGAGGCCTAG
>DATCVX010000045.1:0-9572 GCA_036566705.1 Arthrobacter sp.
AAGTGCCTGGTGGTCACGGGCACGGCGGCACTGTTCCGGACCAGGACGCTCCGCGATGTCATCGCGGCGCGGCTGGACGGGTCGCTGCCGCCGGGAAATGGCCACGGTGGGGTCTACGACACCTCCGTCCTGACCGAGGACAACGAGCTGTCGTTTGCCCTGCTGACCTTGCGGTACCGCATCAAGTCTCCGGCGGACTGCACCCTGGTGACCGAGGTGATGCCGACGTGGCGGGAACTGTGGGCGCAACGGCTCCGCTGGAAGCGCGGAGCCGTGGAGAACTGCGTGCAGTACGGGTGGACCCGGGTCACGCGCCCGTACTGGGGCCGGCAGGTCCTGGCCATGGCGGGTGTCCTCGTGACGCTGGCGTACTTCGGCACGGTGGCGTTTGCACTGGGCACGGGGGCCGGGCTGAACATTCAGCCCTTCTGGCTGGCCGTGACCGGTGTCTTCGTGATCGAACGTGTGGTCACGGTGCGGCTGCGGGGATGGAAATACATGCTCGCGGCAGCCACCATGTACGAGCTGGTGATTGACCTGTTTCTGCAGGTGGTCCATGGCAAGGCGTACCTGGACGCAGCCCTCAACAAGAAGAAAGCCTGGTAACAACTATGTATGACAACCCAGCAGCCCCCGCCGCGGCCGGAATCGGGTCCGGAACACTCGCCATGACGGGTGCGGGTGACCTGTTCTGGCTGGCCCTTGCCGCCTTCGCGCTCCTGGCGCTGGGCCTTGCCGTCAAGCGGATCGTTCCGGTCCGGGGCGACAAGTCCTAAGCGGTTCCGACGCCAAAGCTGATCAGAGTACGCAAGTGCAGGGTGCCCGGGGATCCGGACGCCCTGCACTCGTATGCGGGCCCGGCGGCGTCAGGTGACCACGCTGAGGACGTTGGAGCATCCGGCGGTGTCGCACACCTTGTAGGCGGTGGTGGCACCGCCCTTGAATTTATTCACGTATACGCCCGTGTTGGGCACGGTCTTTTGGACCCCGTTGATCAACAGCGTCACGCTGGCGCCAGTGGCACCGGTCCATTTCAGCGTGGTGGAGTTCACGCCTTTGGACTTGGTGGTGGTGCCGGACAGTTTGATGGCCGTCGCCGGTGCGGGCGGCGGTGTGGCGGCCGCGGGGACGAACGAGAAGTCCCGGACCACTACGGATTCAGGCTTCACGTGCGCGGGATCGCCGCCTCCGCCGCCGGTGACCCACAGGTTGAAGTGGACCTGCTCCTTCGCGGGCACGGGAACGGTGGTTCCCTGCAGGACGGTGCGCTTCAGGAGGGCGCCGGTGAAGCCCTCGCCGGCGAAGGTTTCGAAGGTCAGCCTGCCCGGCTCCCACACCATCCGGTGGGTGGTGACGGGGCTGGCGGTGACATCGAAAACAACTGTGTTGTTGCCCTGGCCTGGAGGTTTGGTGGCGTCGAACCAGTACCCGTGGCCCTGGCTGACGGGCCACGACTCACCGTACGCTGCGCCACCGCCCCATGCCGAAGCCTCGCAAAGGTCAATCTCGTTGTAGCCGGGCTCGGCCAGGGGGTCATAGGTGAACAGGCAGCCCCAGACCACTTCTTTCTGCAGGATGCTGAGGTTCTTCTCCACGGTGGTGCTGTAGGTTCCGTAGCCAAAGCCCTGCCGGGTGGACTGGAATTCCGCGCCCACCGGGGCCTCGCCGGTGGGGTTGGTCAGCTTCAGGGTGACGTGGCCGTTCGCGTCGGGGCTGCTGACGTTGGCTGCGTCAAAGAGCCTGTTGTACTGCGGGGCTCCGCCCCAGAAGCGCTTTTCCCAGTTGAACCCCTTCCACGCGAAGCTCCCGGCCGGGCCGGGGTCCGGCGGAGTGGTTTCGGCGGCTTGTGCGGATGGCATGCAGGCCAGCATAGCCAGGCCCGCTGCCGCCAGCATGGCCAAGGGTCTTAGCGGGCGGGTGGAATGTGAGACCGATAACCGAAAAGAAGCCATGCAACGCCCCTTATGTCTTGCTCCCCAGTGAGCAGCTTTGCGCCCCCATTGAGCACACGATGATCATCAGCCCCAGCAGTCACAGAACGCAATAGCCAGAATGCGACTAATTTGAGCGGGGCGACACCTCAAGAAATGCGCAATATTTTCCCAACCTCAAGAATTACTCAACTTACTGCCAATTTGGAATCGAAAGCAAAATGGGTGTGTAGGCTCAATAATTAGAACTTTTGCCTCCGAGCCCTTGAAAAACCCATCCGCGTGGTTTATGCCGCCGAATACAACATGAAATAGCTTGGATGGTGGGCTTGCGGCAGCAGGCACTTAAGACTTATTGGGGGCATACATGGTGGAGCGGGGCGTTGCTGTTGTTGTTGAAGACGACGACGACATCAGGACATCTCTGAAGGAGGTGCTCCAGCAGTCCGGCTTTGCCGTGTTTGAGACGGCCTCAGGGGTGGAGGGCGTGGAGGCCGTTCGGGAACACAACCCCGTCATTGTGACTATGGACGTGGGCCTGCCGGACTTTGACGGCATCGAGGCTTCGCGCCGGATCCGGACGTTCAGCGACGCCTACCTCATTATCGTCACGGGCCGGGTGGAAGAGGCCGATGCGCTGATGGGCTTCGAAGCCGGCGCGGACGACTACATGACCAAGCCGATCCGACCCCGGGAACTGCGTGCCCGGATCGCCGCCATGCTGAGGCGTCCGCGGTCCCTGAATTCCGGTTCGGCGGAAAGGACGCAGTCGCCGCCCCGGCCCCGGGCCGGCCAGCTTATTGTGCCTCCCGCTGCCCTGGACGCCGGCGAGGTTCCGCCGAGGAACGCCGGGACCGCTGTGCTGTGCGACTTTGAGCACAAAGGGCTGACGCTGCACGAAGGGTCCCGCTCCGCCGCCATCCATGGCGTATCGCTGGATTTGACCCGCACCCAGTTTGACCTTCTGCTGGTCCTGATGGAGAACGGTCGGGTGGTGCAGACCAAGGCCGACCTCGTCCGCCGGCTGCGGAACGAGCCGTACAACACCGGCTCGTTCGTCACCGCGGGCGAGGAGCGCGCCGTCGAGGTCCACCTGGGCAACCTGCGCAAGCGCCTGGGTGACAGCTCCCGGTCGCCGCACTGGATTGAAACGGTGCGCGGCGTGGGGTACCGGCTGGCACCCTAGCGGCAGCGGCAGGCACCCTCTTAGGCGTGTCTTCCCAAGGCCGGCAGCACGACGAGCTTCAGCGCCGCATCGATGTCGGGGCGGAGGTCGCGGTCCTGGCTGGCAGCCGGAAGCGTGAATGCGCTTTCGAGGGTTCGCCGCAGAAGTGGATTGCTCAACTCGGACGGATTCCGTCCCTGCATCCGCAGCGCACGCGCTGAACACACCAGTTCCACAGCCGTCATGGTCGCCAGCGCCTGGGCGGTGGAGTCGAGCCGGGATGCCGCCAGGCTGGCGAAGCTGGCGTCCTCCTCGGCACCGAGGGACAGGACCACTGTCTGCAGGCTCGCGGGCTGGGCGTTGGCGCGAACAACCCCTGCGGCTGCAGCTGCTACGTATTCCAGCATCATGATTCCGGACTGGCCGGAATCATCGGCCGCCAGGAACCGGTTGAGGCCCGTGAACGCCGGGTCGCAGAGCAGGTCTATCCGGCGGAGGTTGGTGGCGCAGGCTGTCCCCAGGGCCAAGTGGAGCGCGTCCATCCGCCTGGCAAGGGTTGTCATCTGGAACAGGCCGTGATGGGCCACCCCGTTGCTCCCATCGGTTTCAGAGCCGAAGACAAGCGGGTTCTCGTGGCCGGCAACCACAAGCCGGGTCAGCAGCGATTCAAGCGACGACAGTTCCTCCGAGACCGCCCCGAGGACCTGCGGCAATGTTCGCAGGCAGTAGGGATCCTGGATCCGGGCGGCCACGCCCGTCCCAGCCACCAGCCGGTGAAGTGTCGTCGCCATTTCACCCACGCAAGGCGAATCGGACGCCCGGGCCACCTCGGGGCTGAAGGCCTCCGCATTGCCTGACATCGCGGTGAAGGACAAAGCACTCACCAGCGTGAGGTTCTCCAGCAGTACGGCTAGTTTCTGATGGCCCAACACCGCCTGGGCGACGGTGAGCGCGCTGGAACTGATAAAAGGCAGGGCATCTTCCGTAGCCCAGCCGTGGAGCGCTTCGGGGATGAGGCTGCCGCCCATGGTTGGCCGCTCGCCCAGGAGTGTGAGCGCGGTTCCCGCCAAGGCCGGCAGGTCGGCCGTCCCGATCCCGCCGAATTCCCGCACCTCCGGCAAAGCATCACGGTTCAACATCTCGACGAGTGCGTCGGCTATGGCCGGATTGATACCGGAGGCACCTGCCGCCAGTTGGGAGAGCCTGATCGCCAGCATAGCCCGCACGGTTTCACGGTCGAGAGCGCGCCCGGCATCCACCGCGTGGCTGCGCAGGAGGTTCAGTCCATGAGTGTCCATCCCTTTCCCCGACGGATTCAGCGTGACGGAGCGGTTGGCGCCAACTCCGGTTGAACGGCCGTAGACGGGCCGGGTTCGGGCCGTTGCCCGTGCCGACCGCTGGGATTCCGCCATCCGTTCAGCGGCCGACGGCGCCAATGTCACCTGGGTGCCCCCGGCAGCCACCTTGGTGATATCGGCCAGGCGCAGCCGTGTGCCGTCGATTTCGATCACGGAATTATCCTTTCCTATTTCTCTGGGCCACGCGAGCGGGTTCCCCCTGGGCCACGTCCGGCGGCGGGACCCGGCCGGGCTTGCGAAGGCTGGGACCAGTAGGGACTTGAGGGGTTAGGGGCTTGTGGGGATCGGTTGCTCCGCAACCGCCCTTTTGGCGGCCCAAACGGCGGTTACGGAGCAATCGATGTGGATTTGGGGCTTGTTAGCGGGCTTCGGACGCTGTCTCTTGCATCGGGATGCGGACGCCGCGTTCTTTGGCGACCTCGACGGCGCGGTCGTAGCCGGCGTCGACGTGGCGGATGACGCCCATGCCGGGGTCGTTGGTCAGGAGGCGTTCCAGCTTCTGCGCGGCGAGGTCGGTGCCGTCGGCGACGGAGACCTGGCCGGCGTGGATGGAGCGGCCGATGCCGACGCCGCCGCCGTGGTGGATCGAGACCCAGGTGGCGCCGGAGGCGGTGTTGAGCAGGGCGTTGAGCAGCGGCCAGTCGGCGATCGCGTCGGAGCCATCGGCCATGGCCTCGGTTTCGCGGTACGGGGAGGCCACGGAGCCGGAGTCCAGGTGGTCACGGCCGATCACGATGGGCGCCTTGACCTTGCCTTCCTTGACCAGCTGGTTGAACAGCAGTCCGGCCTTGGCGCGTTCGCCGTAGCCCAGCCAGCAGATGCGCGCCGGCAGGCCCTCGAACTCCACGCGGTCTGCGGCGGCGTCAAGCCACTTGTGCAGGTGCGTGTTCTCCGGGAAGAGCTCTTTGATGGCCGCATCCGTGACGGCGATGTCTTCCGGGTCACCGGAGAGCGCTACCCAGCGGAACGGGCCAAGGCCCTCGCAGAAGAGCGGGCGGATGTAGGCCGGGACGAAGCCGGGGAACTCGAACGCGCGGTTATAGCCGCCCTTGCGGGCCTCGTCACGGATGGAGTTGCCATAGTCGAACACCTCAGCCCCGGCGTCCTGGAATTCCACCATGGCCTGCACGTGGAGGGCCATGGAGGCCTGGGCCTTCTTGGTGAAGCCTTCCGGATCAGCCTCTGCTTCGCGGTGCCACTCGTCCACGGTGATGCCCTCGGGCAGGTAGGAGAGCGGGTCGTGCGCGCTGGTCTGGTCCGTGACCACATCGATCATCAGCTCGCCGGCCTTGTGGCGGCGCAGGAGTTCGGGGAAGACCTCGGCGGCGTTGCCCACGTAGCCCACGGACCAGCCGCGGCGCTCGGCCTTGGCCTTCTGGACCTTGGCGATCGCGGTGTCCAGATCGGTTTCGACCTCATCCAGGTAGCGTTTGCCGACGCGGCGGCGCAGGCGGCTCTCGTCGACGTCCACGATCAGGCAGGCGCCGTCGTTCAGGGTGACGGCCAGCGGCTGCGCGCCGCCCATGCCGCCGCAGCCGCCGGTGAGGGTCAGGGTCCCGGCGAGGGGTCCGCCGTCGCCCGCTCCAATGCGGCCCGCGGCCTGGAGCTTGCGCCCGACGGCGGCAAAGGTCTCGAAAGTGCCCTGCAGGATGCCCTGGGTTCCGATGTAGATCCAGGAACCGGCGGTCATCTGGCCGTACATCATCAGGCCCTCGGCCTCGAGCCGGCGGAACTCGGGCCACGTAGCCCAGTCGCCCACGAGGTTGGAGTTGGCCAGCAGGACGCGCGGGGCCCATTCGTTGGTGCGGAACACACCCACCGGCTTGCCGGACTGGACCAGCAGGGTCTCGTCCTTTTCCATGGTTTCCAGGGTGCGGGTGATGGCGTCGAACGCGGCCCAGGACCGGACTGCGCGGCCGGTGCCGCCGTAGACCACGAGGTCGTCCGGGCGTTCAGCCACCTCGGGGTCCAGGTTGTTCATGAGCATGCGCAGCGGGGCTTCCGTCTGCCAGCTCTTGGCGGTGAGCTCGGTGCCGCGGGCTGCTTTGACCGGGCGGGCACCGGTGGTGAAATCGGCGGGTGCCATGAGGGGCTCCTTCGTGTTCTGGGCGAGTGTGGTTTCGCGGTGTTGGGAAGAGGTTCTGTATCTACTAAAGCCCCTGCGGGCGGGCCCGGACAGGGCTTTCGGAAGCGTGCTGTCCGGGATTCCAGACCGCTGCGACTCCCCGGCCGGACCGGCGCTACTTGGTGGGGCGGCCGTGGATCCGGACCGAGAGCTCGTCCGCGACTTTCTGGACGCGTGCGGCGAGTGCAGGCCACTGGTCCGCCGGCAGCTTGTCCTCGAGGAAAGTCACGGCGACTGCCGCCGTCGGCCATCCCACGTGGTCCGTGACAGCGGCGGCGATCGAGCCGAAGCCGGGCGTCACTTCGCCGTGTTCCGTGGCGTAGCCGCGCTGCCGCACCTGGTCCAGGTGCGAGGACAGCGCCGAGTACTTCATGATGGCGCCAGCCACCTCGTGCCGGGCGGTGAACGCGGCGGCGTTCGGGTACAGCGCACGGACCTGCGACTTCGGCAGCGCGGCGAGGATGGCCCGGCCGCTGGCGGTGAGGTGGCTGGGGAGCCGGACACCGACGTCGGTCACCAGGGACGGACGGTTTTTGGCCCGCTCCTCCACGATGTAAAGCACGTCGCGGCCGTGGAGCACCGCCAGGTGGGCGCTCTCGCCGATGACGTCCACCAGCGATGCCAGCAGCGGCCGGCCGAGTCGGGACAGTGGCTCCTGCCGTGAGTAGGCGGAACTGAGCTCAAAGGCACTGATACCCAGCCCGTAGCGCTGCTCCTCGTGCAGATGGAGGACAAAGCCGTTCGCCTCCATGACCCCCAGGAGGTGATAGACGCTGGAACGGGGCAGGCCGAGGGACGTGGCAATGCTCGACGCCGCCATCGGCCCCCGCTTGGAAGCCAACAGTTTGAGGATGCGAAGGGTGTTCTCGGCGGCCGGGACCTTGGAGGTCGCCTTTGACCCCGCCTGGGCCGGGGTCAGGGTGGTGGTTACAGCGGCTGTGGTGGCTGGCATGCGTCCTCTTCGGTCTCGGCGGTGTCCGGTATCCCGTACTTAAGGATGCGCCCCATAAGTGTCTTCGGAGGACCCACTCACCACCCGCGTGTCTCTAATCCCGGACACTCCCGTCCGAGGAGGGCGCCGCCCCGGTCCGCAACCCTGATGCAGCGGCGGCGGTCCGTCGACTGCTCCCTGTCAGGCCGGGCTTCTCCGGCTGTGCAGGGCAAGGGCGCTGACGCCGCCTAGCACAATCACTCCAAGGACAAGCAGGACCATCCACACGGACCCGCCGCCCTGGCCAGCCCGCGTCTCGGCGGCCTGCAGGCCTTCCGCCTGACCGGCCGGATTTCCGGCGTCCGTTGTGCCGTAAGCCGGGTTGCCGGCTGCCGGTGTTTCCGGTGCTTCCGGTGCTTCCGGTGCGGCATCGGTCATCCCTGCAACTTCGCCGGGTTCAGCCGGTGCAACCTGCTGAAGGGCTCCTGCCTCGACCACCCCGGCATTCAAAACGGTTCCTCCCGCCAAGCCAAGCCGGCCGGCAGCCGGGGCTTGACTCCTGACCGCTTCGGGCTGGCTGGCTAGCGGCGTGGCGGCTTCGGCCGTCGGGGCGGCCGCCGCCGCTGCGACTGCAGCCGCTTCTGCGGCTACTGCATCGGACTCAGCCTGGGCAGCAAGGTCATGCGATACGGAGATTTTTGCCTGGACTTCTGAGGCCAGTGCAGCGTTTTCGCGATCCCGCTCGGCGAACCTGAACTGGTCCGTCCTGGCCAGGGTTCGGAGCATTTCCCGCGTCCCGTCCAAGGCTACGTCTGCTCCAACCCTGGTTTCGGGACTGCCTGTTTCGAGCAGCCAGTAGGCAGAGATCCTATCGTCCAGTTCCTCGGCTGCGAAGACACCCTCCACCAGGAATTCGCGCACTCTGGCCTCCCCACCCTCCGGGCTTTCCAGCAGCTGCAGGGCGATGCAGTTGTTCAATGGCTGCGGGAGAGACTCCCCGCTGCAGATTCCGCCCCTGAGGTCTGACGCTCCGGCGGTTCGGTAGAGTGCCGCCATGGACGAAAAAGGGACACTGCACCACTACCTGCGCGTCAGGCGGGACAACCTCCTCGGCAAACTGGATGGGCTGAGCGAGTACGACGTCCGCCGGCCGCTCACACCCACCGGCACCAACCTGCTGGGTCTGGTCAAGCATGTGGCGAGTATGGAACTCGGCTACCTTGGTGACGTGTTTGGCCGCCCCAGCGGCCGGCACCTCCCGTGGTTCGACGACGACGCAAGCCCCGACGCCGACCTGTGGGTCACCCCTGACGAAAGCCGTGCGGACATTGTTGAGTTGCATTTGTTTGCCGGGGCGCACAGTGACGCAACCATCGAGGCCCTGCCGCCGGACGCGGCCGGGGTGGTTCCGTGGTGGCCGGAAGTGCGGCGCCACGTCACCCTGCACCAGATCCTCGTTCACATGGTTGCGGAAAGGGCCCACCACCTGGGCCACGCCGACATCCTGCGCGAGCTGATCGACGGCACCGCGGGGCAGCGGCCCGGCGATCCCAACCTGACTCCGCGCACTCCGGAAGAATGGGCAGCCCACCGCGCCACCATCGAGGCTGCCGCCAGGGCCGCTGCCACTCCTGCGGAGGAAAACACTGCGTGGTCCGCCAAGTCATAGGTGTCACTGCTCTTCGGCGGCGTATATCGCAGCGATCCGGACCACTGCCCGGGCAGCTTCTCTGACCGCCCAGTACGCTGCACCTTTCAGGGCAACGGCATCAACGTAGGGGCCGTAAGGGGACGCAGGTGCATGAACTTGGATCGCGGCGACTGTCCGGCTAAGCGCGACAAGGGACGTGATAATCGCCAGCAGGGCTTCCAGTTTTTCAGCACTGACGGACTCTTCGCTTTCCATGCTTACATCATCCGGCGAGGCTCCGAGCAATGCGACGCAGCAGATCGCCTATGTGGATAACCTGCGGCCATGCGGGGCCACAGCTGTACGTTCGCGCGACGGCCGGGGCCGGGGCTGGGGCTGGGGCGGTCAAGCGTCAGATACTCACCACTACCT
>DATCVX010000046.1:0-11753 GCA_036566705.1 Arthrobacter sp.
GACTTTCTGGTCTTCCTGCAGGATGCCCACCGTGATCAGCAGGACGTCCTCGAAGTCGATGACGTTGCGGTCGGTTTTCACGTCCTCGTAGGACTGGAAGACCCGGGCCACGGCGGTGAGGTCGAAGCCGCCGGGCGTGCCCCGGTCATGGGCATTCTCCAGGTAGTTCGCCGGGGTCAGCATGGAGACCTTTGCCCACTCGATTTCCGAGGCAAGGTCCCGGATGGAGGCCCGGTCCGTACTGAGCCGCAGGCGGCGGGCGGCCTCGGCAATCATCTGGGCCTTGTGGTCCAGGAGATTCGGAAGGGTTCCGCCGACGGCCTGCGGCCAGAAAAACTGGAGCTGCCGCAGGGCGGCAGCGTGGAACGTGCGGGCCTGGACGTTGCCCACGCCGAGGTCACGCAGCCTGCTGCGCATTTCCGCGGCGGCCCGGGCGGTAAAGGTCACTGCGAGGAGCCGTTGCGGGCTGTAAACCCCCGAATGCACGCCATAGGCTATCCGGTGCGTGATGGCACGCGTTTTGCCCGTGCCGGCACCGGCCAGCACACACAGGGGGCCGTTCAGTGTGCTCGCAACTTCCCGCTGTTCGGCGTCCAGGCCGCCAAGAATGCGGTCCTCAAGGGACACTGCACTGTCAAAATTCTCTGTAGTCACTCTGCTGCTCTGTTGTCTCGACTACCTGGTGCTGGAGTCTGGTCGGTGGCTGATGCCCGGGGTTCAGGTGTCGGTGCGGTCCAGGATCCGTCCGCCGTACCAGTGCTCGATCAACGAGCGGGCAATGGACAGCCGGCTGGAGATGGTGATCTCCCCGGTGAGCACTGCCTCCTGGAGTTCCTCCCGGCTGAACCAGCGCGCCCGGGTGACCTCCACGCCGTCGGGCTTTGCCGCGGTGTCCGCGGTGATGGCCGTAAATCCAAGCATAAGGGAGGCGGGGAACGGCCAGGGCTGCGAACCCAGATACTGACACCCGGAAACACGGACGCCGACTTCCTCATGGATTTCCCTGACCACGGCCTGCTCAAGTGACTCCCCCGGCTCAACGAACCCTGCGAGGGTGGAATAGTTCTTGGCGTCCAGCGGCCCGCCGCCGCCGAGCAGCAGCCTGCCGTCCGGCCCCACCACGGTGACGATGATTGCCGGGTCTGTGCGCGGATAGTGTTCGGAGTTGTCCTGCGGGCAGCGTCGTACCCATCCCCCGGACTCCACAACCGTGGGAGCGCCGCACCGGGGACAGTGCGTGTGCCCGGCGTGCCAGTTGGCGATGGCGCTTGCCTCGACGAACAGCGCGGTATCCGTGGGGTTCAGGACCCCGGCGATGTCCCGGAAGCCTGTCCAGATGGCGTCATCGGGGATGCCTGCCGTGCCCGGTTCCAGTGCCGCCGGCAGCACCAGCAGGAGCAGCTCCGTGCCCGCGGGGAGGTCTGAACCATCCAGGGCGGTCCCGAGGTAGATCACCTGCTCGGGAGTGGTTCCGACGCGCTGGAGGCCTTCGACAAAACGTGCCGCGCCGGTCAGGAAAAGGCTGCTTCCGGTCACGAGGGCCTGCCGCCCGGACAGGACCACGGCTACGGTGGCGTCGCGTCCCAGCAGTTCTTCCACCATGCCCGGGCTGGTGCGGATGGCAGAGCCTCGGTCCACCATCGCGGGACGCACGGGAAGCACGGTATCGAACAAGTGGTTGGCCGGCAGCTGGACTGCCGGCGTCCGGTAGGCCGGTGTAGCGGACTCCGCATGACTCATGTGTCCACCGTACTGACTCGGGCCGACAATTGACATTTTGGGCGGCCGGGCACGGGGTGCCATGGCGACAGGCCGAGATTTGCCGCATATCTGGAGACTCGCCGCCGGCGCACCGTTGTCTTGGCCGCCAGTCAATCTACCGTGGAACGGTGAGAAGAAAACCGATCGAACTGGCAGCCGTTGCAACCGCGGCAGTCCCCGGGCTGACCCCCACCGCCGTCAGCTCCGCTCCGGATGATGCCGCCGACTTCGACAGCGCGCTGCTCCTGGATTCGGAAGGAAAGCGCTGGAGGGTCCGATCGCCCCGGCACGCTGAAGCCAGCGCACGGCTGGAGACGGAATTCCTGGTCCTGCGGGCGTTCGCTCCCGGCATCAGGGCCGAGTTGCCCTTCCTGATGCCCACGGTGGCCGGCAGCGTTCGTTTGGGCGCACTCAGCACGTTCGTTTACTCCCACCTGGCCGGAACCACCCGCAGCGTCGAGGAACTGACCGCCGGCCCGGACCAGCTCGCCCGTGAAATCGGTGTGGCCCTGGCAGCGATTCACGACCTGCCCCATGCGCTGGTCAGCAACGCCGACCTCCCCAGCTATACACCAAACGAATTCCGTCAGCGCCGCCTGAACGAACTGGACCAGGCCGCCACCACCGGCAAGATTCCGCCGTCCCTCCTGCGCCGCTGGGAACACGCGCTCGAAGACGTGTCACTCTGGAGGTTCAACCCCTCCGTGGTCCACGGCGACCTGCACGAAGACAACCTCCTGGTGGAGGGCAGCCGGGTGACGGCCGTTACCGGATGGACTGACCTGCGGATCGGTGACCCCGCCGACGACTTCGCCTGGCTGGTGGCCTCCAACGAGCAGGACTTTGTGGACACTGTCCTGAGCAGCTATACGGAAAGCCGCCGGGACGCCCCGGACAAGCATTTGCTCCGCAGGGCGGCGCTGTCCGCCGAATTCGCCCTGGCTCAGTACCTCGTCAAGGGCATCGCTGCCGGCGATGACGCGATGATCTCCGAGGCGGAGGGCATGCTGGAAACCCTTGCCAGCGACATCGCCGAGCACGGCGGCCAGGCGATCAGCGTTGAACCGTTGCCTGCCGCCGCGGCTCCGGCCGGTACCGCGTCGGCAGGACAGCAAGCGGACGACGGCGGCGCGGGGCACGGTGAGGCGGCTCCCGGCAGCGCACAGGGCTCCGCGGCCGGGGACCCGGGAATTGCCGGCGTGACGCCCCTGGTTGTCCAGCCCGTGACAGTAGTCCCGATTCCGGCGCCCGTCCTGCCTGCAGTCCAGGTGACGCCGATCCCGGCTGACGAACCTGCGCCGGAAGACGGGGCCGCCGGGGCTGCCCCGCCGTCGGATGTTCCATCGGCTGACGACACCTCCACCGCTGCCATCACCATCATCGACGTCAAGAACTGACCGAGTAGGACTTCGACACCAGCTCCTCCAGCTCTGCGGCCGACGCGAGGTCGTGCGGACGGACCACTTGGTTGTCAGCCACATAGAAGAACGCTGCCCGCACGTCCTCCACGGCGATGCCTTTGAGCCGTGCCCAGGCAAGACGGTACGCGGCAAGCTGCACCGCCCTGGCCTTCAGCCGGCGGGCCTCGGGGCGGCGGCCCGTTTTCCAGTCCACCAGGTCCCAGCGGCCGTCGGCATCACGGAAAACCGCGTCGATCCGGCCGCGGACCACCACGTCACCGACCCGGGTCTCCACCGGAACCTCGATGAACGCCGGGGAGCGGTGGGCCCACTCCGACGCCCGGAACGTAGCGACCATGTCCTCGAGGTCGTATGCGGCATCGATGTGACCGTCCGCTCCCGGGGCTTCGGCGATGTCGAGCATTCCGGCGGCTCCGAAGTATTCCTCCACCCAGGAATGGAAGGCGGTTCCCTTCCGGGCAGACATGCCCGGTTCCCGGGGAACGGGCCTCCGTAGGCGTGCCAGCACAGCTGCCGGGTCCTCGCCCAGATCAACCAGGGTGGACGCGGAGATGTGACCGGGCAGGTGGACGTCCTGTCCGCGGGCCCTGGTGGCGCGCCGTTCCAGCAGCAGCGAGGCCTCCTCAGCCCAGCCGGCAGCGGGACCGCGAAGCCCGCGGCCCTCTCTGCGGAAGCCTGCGGCATCAGGTCTGCCGGCACGGATTTCGTCACCGGCAGGAACAGCTCCATTGCCGGGAACTGCGTTACTGGTCCTTTGGTCAAGGGCGGCCAGCACCTGCGCGGCGGCCCTTTCCATTGCTGCGCGCCGGCCCGGGAAGAGGCGAAGGCGCTGGCCCGTCCGCGGATCCAGTGGACCCTCCAAGGGGTCGTACGGCCACTCGGCCACCTCCGTTTCCAGGGTCAGCGGACTCTTCTCCGGAAGGGAAGCTTCGTCCACCGAGGCAGGATGGACAAGGGCAGCGTTGCCGTCCGCTCCGGCCGCGGGCCGGGTTGCCAGGGGCTCGAGTTCGGCCAGGAACGGGGACATTTCCGCCCGGCCTGCCCGCGAACCCACCCAGGCGGCACTCGACACCCACAGGACATGCTTGGCACGCGTGTACGCGACGTAGGCCAGCCGGCGTTCCTCCGACTCGCCATGGGCCTGCACTGCCGACTTGAATTCCTTCTCGGCATCCAGCCAGCCCTTCTGGTCGGGCTGGTCGGTGTCCCACTGGGGCAAGTCCGCCCGGTCACCCCTCAGCGGCCAGGGCAGTGCCGCAGCTCCGCTGCTCCACCGTGAATCACGGCTGCTGGGGAATGCGCCGGCGTTCAGGCCCGGTACAAAAACCACGTCCCATTCCAGTCCTTTGGACGCGTGGACCGTCAGGAGCTGCACGGCTTCGCGGTTAACATCCGGGGCGGGTGCGTCGAGGCCGTTTTCCTCCGCCGCGGCAGCCTCGAGCCACGCCAGGAAGGCCAGGATGTCCACCCGCTGGGCTGTCCTAAGGAAGCCGGCCGCGGCGTCCTGGAAGGCATCAAGGTTGCGGCGGGCCTGGTGGATGCTGACTCCGGGGCGCGCGGCCACCTCAATGTCCAGCAACATGGCGCGTTCCACCTCGCCGAGGAGCGTTGTCAGGTCATCGCCGAGGTAGCCGCGAAGCTGCCTGAGTTCGGCTGAAAGCCGGCGGAGCCGTTCCCTCGCTTCAGCGCTCAAGGCTCGTCCGTTCGACGATGTCCAGCCATCGCGCGGGAGCCAGTCCAAAGCCTCCACGAGGCTGGAGCCGTCCGTGAGGTCGCTCTCAACGACGGGCGCGTCGTCGGGCGCTGCAGGGTCCCCGGCCCCTGCTTCCGGGTTATTCCCGGCGGCGGCCTGCCCGCGCCTGCGTGCCAACTGGCTGGACCAGTCACGGAAGGCCATCAGGTCGGCCGGGCCGATGCGCCACCGGGCACCGGCAAGGAGGCGCATCAGGGAATCAGACCGTCCCGGATCGGCCAGCACCCTCAGGGTGGAAACGAGGTCAACGATTTCGGGGGTGTCCAGCAGGCCGCCGAGGCCCACGATCTCGTAGGGAATCCCCCGCGCGTCCAGCTGGCGGCTGATGGTTTCCATTTGGGCACGACGGCGGCACAGGACCGCGAGCGCCGGCGGCTCCGGGGTGCCGTCAGCTTTGCGCTCAAAGTCAGTGACCCGGTATTTCAGTATGTCTTCGGCCAGTGCCGAGGCTTCCTCGACGTCGGTTCCGAACCTGCCAAGCACCACGCGTCCGTCCGCCGCGTAGGGGCTCGGCTGGAGCGGCGGCACGTTCGTGGCCGGTTCCCCGTGGGCGCCGGCCGGTTCGCGGTGCGCGGCCGCCCTGCCCAGTGATTCTGACATCACGTTGGCGGCCTCAAGGATGGACCGGCCGTTACGCCACGCAGTGGTCAGGTAGGAAGTGGGGGCAGGGCTGAACTTCTCCCCTTCCGGCGGGCCGGGCGTCCGGACGGGGAACTCCCGCACGAAATGGAACAGCTGCCCGGCCGATGCCCCGCGGAATCCGTAGATGGACTGGTTGGGGTCCCCCACCGCGGTGACAGCATGGCCGCCACCGAAGAGGCGCGAAAAGAGGACCAGCTGGGCGTAGGAGGTGTCCTGGAATTCGTCCAGGAGGACCACTTTGTAGCGCTGGCGTTCCACCTCCGCAGCAAGCGGGACCTCCCGGGCCACCCGGGCGGCCAGTGCCACCAGGTCACCGAAATCGAGGGCGCCGCGGGCGCGTTTCGCCGCTGAATAGCGGCCCACCATGTCCGCGACGCTGGCCCTGGTCCTCAGCATGGCAGCGAGTTCCGCTGCTGCCTGGGTGGGGTTCTTCTTGCCGTCAGCCACATAGGGCAGGGCCTCAAACTCCGCGATCCGCGCCATCAGCCAGGATTCGACATCCACAGGTTCCTGAAGGTGTTCCGCACATTCTCCGGCAAGCTGGATGACCGCCTTCACCAGCGTGGACTTCGCCGCGCTGAAGTGGCCGTACTCGCCGTCGAATGCCTCCACCACCTCGCTGGCGAGCTGCCAGGCCTGGGCGCCGCCCAGCAGCACGACGTCGCGTTCGACGCCCAGCCTCAGCCCGTAGTCGGACACGATGCCGCTGGCGAAGGAGTGGTACGTGGAGACCTTCGGTTCGAGGGCGTCGCTGCTGAGCAGGCCTTCGGGGAACACGGTGTGCGCGGTGTCCTGCGCCGCGATGCGCTGCAGCACCGCCAGTTTGGCCCTGATCCGGGTGGCGAGCTCGCCGGCGGCCTTCCTCGTGAACGTGACGCCGAGGACTTCCTCAGGCCTGACCCACCCGTTGGCGACCAGCCAGACCACACGGTCGGCCATCGTGGCTGTTTTGCCCGATCCGGCGCCGGCAATAACCAGCCTTGGCGTCAGGGGCGAGGAGATAATGGCGGACTGCTCGGCCGTTGGCAGGTTCTTCTCACCCAGCAGCCCGGACAGCTGTTCGGGGGTGAACCGGGGCTCGGGGAGTCCTGGCCGGTTCATTCTGTTACCTGCTTTCCACGGACACAGAGGGGGCAAACTTCGGGAAGCCTGCAGCCGTGACCGCCGTGCCCGCCCTTCGCGGGGTCGTGCCGGGCTTCGAAGACACTTCCGGCCATGAGGGCCGCCGCGCCGTTCACCATATCCAGGGCCCAGTTGTCCTGCGGATCGAGGGAGTCCTGCTGCTGGACGCCCGGGCCTTTGGTTCCCGTGCCCAGCTGGGCGAGCACGGCACCGCCCGGGGTGGCCTCTGCGGGCAGGCCGGGGGCGTCCCCGAAGCCGCCTGCCAGGACGGCGGCCTGATAGGCGCCAAGCTGGGGATGCCGGGAAAGCTCGGTCTTGCCGGGCTGCCGTTTCCCGGTCTTCAGGTCCACGACCACCAGCCTGCCTTCGGAATCGATCTCAAGCCGGTCAACCTGGCCGCGAAGGACAGCGGAGCGGACGGAGATCTCCAGTCCGGCGCCGTCCGTACCTGCCTCGGGAGTGAGGTCCGGAAGCTGGACAGCAAAATCCTGCTCCACCCCCACCAGGCTGCGCCCTTCGCTTCGCATCACCAGTACGTACTGAGCGAGTTTGCGGACCATGGCTTCGGCGCGCTGGAAATCGAGCCTGCCTTCCCAGTTGTCCTTCATACCGAGGGCCGGCCAACGCCTGACCAGTTCCGCGACGTATTCTCCGCCTGAGGCCTCCGGCAGGTCCTGAGCGATGGCGTGGACGAGGGTGCCCAGGCTTCGGGCGAAGTCGGTGGCGGCCTCGCCGCCCGCCGCCTGCACAAACCAGTCCAAGGGCGATTTCTGGACAGCTTCGACCTTTGACGGCGAAACATAGACCGTCCCGCCGGGAGGCACCACAGCGTCCGTGGTGGTTAACGCAGCCAAGCCCCACCAGCTGCCCGGATGGGCACCGGGCACGGGGGGCTCGGCAGCGGCCAAGTGTGTCAGGACGCTGACAGCTTCCGCGGCTTCAGGGGCGTACCTGCCGTCCAGCTGGGCGTACTGCCTGAGCTCCGCCACGAGTGCGCGGAGGGTCATGGGCCGCTCCACGGGAGTGAAGCCGCGGCCTTCCTGGCCGGGCCCCAGCGGCGCCACGTAGTCAAGGAACGAGGAGGGCTGGTCATCTTCTGAGGAGACGGCAGTGCAGATCAGCAGGTCCCGGGCCCTGGAGACTGCGGTGGAGAAGCTTCTGAGTTCGTCGTAGCGGATGTCCCGCAGGCGGCTCAGCGGGTCAAGCTGCAGCGCGTATTCCACACCGTGCTCCACGGCGTCGGCATACAGGGTGCTGCCCAGAAGCTCGCCGCGGAGCCGGGTGTTGGGCCACACGCCTTCCTGGAGCCCCGCAACGATCACCACGGACCATTCCCTGCCGGCGGCGCTGGCAGGGGTCATCAGTTCGACGGCGTCGTCCACCTGGGCCCTCGCGGCCAGCGTGTCCATGGGGAGTTCCTGGTTCAGGAGGTACTCCAGGAACTGTTCAGGACCGGCACCGGGCATCTGGTCCACGTAGCGCTCGGCGGTGTGGAAGAGGGCCATCATGGCATCGAGGTCCCGGTCGGCGCGGGCGCCGTGGGGACCTCCGGCCAGCGCAGTTTCTGTCCAGGCGTTCGCCAGCCCCGTGGAGTGCCACAAGGCCCAGAGCACGGACTCGGCGTTGGCTCCGGGTTCGACGGCAGCAGCGCGTCCTGCCTGGATCATGCGGGCGGTGCGCCGCGCCGACCGGCCTTCCAAACCCAACGTTGCCAGCGCACCGGGCTCGAGCAGCGCCTCGACCAGCAAGGCGTCGCTGGTCCGCCCGCCGCCGCCCAGGAGTTCTTCACGCCGAAGCGACTGCCGGAGCCTGCGCAGCTCAATCGATGTCGCGCCGCCGATCCGCGACGTGAGCAGGGCAACAGCAGACTCAGGGGTCAGCAGCGCCGGGTCCAGGGCAACCGCGTAGGCGTCCAGAAGCGGGCGGACGGCAACTTCATCGCGGACCGCGGATTCGGCCACCGGAACGCGGACGGGGATTCCCTGGCCGGAGAGGTAGCGCTGGAGCTCGCTGAGCTGGCCCCCGTTCCGCACGATGACAGCGATGTCCGAGAGGTCGCGGCGGTGATTAATGTGCTGGTCCAGGATCCGCTGGGCAACATAGCGCAGTTCATGGACCGGCGAAGGTACAAGGTGGGCTTCGACGGCGCCGCGGCGCTGGGTGGGCAGGCTTTCGGGATCGTGCTGCTCCAGCCGCCGTGCCAGCCGCCCGCCGGCACGTTGCGAGATCCGGCCGGCAACCGAGAGCCAGGCCTCCGCGACGGCGGGCGTGTGGCGGTGGGTGTGCCACAGGGGCCTTTCCAGGACGGCTGCGCCGGCAGACAGCAGCCGGGGAAGTTCGGCAACGAGATCCGGCCTGGCGCCGCGGAAGCCCTGGACGACGGTGTCCGGGGAGGAAGTCACATAGCAGTCCCTGCCCGCCGCAATGTCTGCAAGGAGTTCGAAAACCGCAGGGTTTGCTTCCTGGATGTCGTCCACGAGGAGCAACTGCAAACGCTCCCGTTCGGCGGCGAGGAAGTCGGGCGCGTCCTGGAAGATTTGCCGGGCAGCTGTGATGATCCCGGCGGGGTCAAAGGCCTCGGGCATGCGGAGGTCCAGCACGTCCCTGTATTCGGCATAGAGCGCCGCGGCGGCGATCCAGTCCTCCCTGCCGCAGCGCCGGCCAAGGTCTTCAAGGTCTTCGGCCGTCCGGCCTGATTCGATGATCCGGTCGAACAGCTGGCGGACTTCGTGCCGGAATCCCCTGGTTTCCAGCGCTGCCCCCAGGTCAGCGGGCCACGGCAGCTGCAGGCCCGGAAGTGCATGGCCCTCCAGCAGCTCCTTGATGATGAGGTCCTGCTCGGGTCCGGAAAGGAGGCGCGGCGGCCGTGGAAGCGGCAGGATGCCTTCAGCCTTGGCCCGCCGGATCAGGTCGAAGGCATAGGAGGCCCAGGTCCTTGCCGGGGTGGTGCTCAGGCTCCTGTCCAGCCTGGACGTGAAGCGGTCCCGTAGCGAGTCTGCCGCCAGCCGGCCCGGGGCAAGGATCAGGATCCGCTCCGGGTCCACGCCGTCGTGGAACGCCCTGCGCACGGCGGCTTCGATCAGGACGGTGGACTTGCCGGTCCCGGGCGCACCTGGAACCAGGACCGGTCCGGAACCGTGCGGGACCTCGACGGCGTCCCGTTGGTCAGCTGAGAGCACGGGGACGGAGTCCTGCATTCGGCGTGGCGGAAGCAGCCGAAGGCCGGTCCCGCTGGCACGCCGGCCGCGTGCACCGGCGTCGCCCGCCAAGGCATGCGCGTCATCAAGGTCGTCGAGAGGGGGGTCGGGCAGGAGGTCCGTCTGGAGGCTTGTTAACGTCACACGGACATTTCATCATCGGCCACGGACAATTTATGAAGCCCACGCTCCAGCCGGTCCGCAATTGCGTCCAGCTGGTCGAATTCAGCGTCTGTCGGCGCCCACCGGGCCGCAGCCAGGTCCACGCGCCAGCGGCCGTCGCCCGTACGAAGGAATTCGTCAGGGCTGCCCAGGAGCGGGGTGCCCTCGTCCAGGTAGTGGCGCAGGGCTTCGGCGGCGTGGCCTTCGGGCGCCTGCCCGCTGGCCTTGAGGATCCGCCACCACGGCACATCGCTGCCGTAGTGGCTCATGACCGAACCGACCTGCCGCGGTCCGCCGGCTCCAAGGAGTTCGGCGACATCGCCATAGGCGACGGCAGCACCCGGGGGCACCAGCTCCACCACGGACAGCACCGCCTCGACATACTCCTTCCGCATGGGTCCAGCGTAGCCGGTGTCGGCGCACCGCCCGATACTCCGGGAAGGAAGAATCCTGACCCGCCGACGGTGCTGCCGGAGACTGTCGGTGCCTCCCGGTAGCGTGGAAACATGACCACTTGGAACACCCTCCCCCGCGCAGCGTTCGACCTCGAGACCACTGGCCGGAACTCCCGCGCGGCACGTATTGTCACGGCGTCGGTGACTGTGGTTGACCATCAGGGGGATGTCATCACGGAACATGAATGGCTGGCCGATCCTGGTGTCGAGATTCCCACGGAAGCAAGCGATATCCACGGCGTCACCACCGAGCAGGCCAGGCGCGAGGGCCGCCCCGCCCATGAGGTGACGCGGGAGCTTGCCACCGTGCTGCAGGAACTTTTTGATGCCGGTGTTCCCGTGATTGCGTTCAATGCCAGCTACGATTTCACCGTGCTGGCAGCCGAATCGGCAAGGTACGGGGTCAAGCAGCTGAGCCGCTTTCCAGTCCTTGATCCCTACATCATGAACAAGCAGGTGGACCGGTACCGGAAGGGGAAACGAACGCTCACCGCCCTGTGCGAGGAGTACGGCGTCAGCCTGGACAACGCCCACACCTCGGCCGCGGACGCTCTGGCCACGGTCCGGGTCCTGGACGCGATGGCCGGCAAGTTTCCGAAGCTCAGGATGCCGGCCAGCCAGCTGCACCAGCTCCAGGTGGATTGGGCCGTCAGCCAGGCAGCCGACTTCCAGAGCTACCTGAGAAAAACCAAGCCCGCCGCCGTCATCGAAGGCGACTGGCCCGTCCTGCCGCCGGAAGACGCGAGCCGCGGCGACTTCTAGCTGCGAGCTAACTCACACTTATTTCCCCGCCGGCGTGAGCGTCGGGCATCCACCGGCGATTCGGCCAGAGAGACCGTGTCAGGCCGGGCCCGATGGCAGCACCCGGATCAGCCGAGCAATATTCGGCCAAAGCAGTCACTGGCTACCATCATCTTCGTCTATCCGCAGGATTAGGCCTTAGTGAGATGATTAAGTTTTGCGGTCCCCTGTCCTGAACGTCAGTTCCATTGGTGTGGCAGGCCCCCGGCGCCACGTGCGCAGCATGCCGGCCGGGATGAACTTATGACTCAGATGAAAGTGACTACCTGATGAAATCGAAAGCCATGAAGTGGCTGACCAGCGTTCCTGTGGCTATTGCCCTGGCTGCCTCCCTCGCGGCCTGCGGCGGGGCTTCACAGCCCACCGGCACGCCCACGGACGCACTGGCCGGCAGCGATCAGCAGACGCTGGACAAGTACACCACCGCTGAGGTCACCCC
>DATCVX010000047.1:0-4642 GCA_036566705.1 Arthrobacter sp.
GTGAGGATCGCGGCCGGATGGCTGTTGGGCCTCATGCTCGCCGTGGCTGGGGCCATCGTCGCAGTGAACCTCGTAAACAATACGGTGGCCAGTCCCCAGCAGCCCGTACGCGAGTATCTGGACGCGCTGCACAGCGGAGACGGCGGCAAGGCACTGGGCCTGCTGCGCGCCACCGTGCCGCAGGCCAACGCCGCCATGTTGGACGGAACAGCCCTGCAGACAGCAGCCTCGCGGTTTGCCAACGTCAAGATCGGCGACGCCGAAGAACGTCCCCGCAACCAGGTCATGGTGCCGATGGAATACACCATCGACGGCAGCCGCCTGCGCACCGAATTCATCCTGGAGAAGACTGGCACCGAATGGCTTTTCTTCAATACCTGGGCCTTTGTACCCTCGCGGCTGCCCACGGTGGACATCACCGTGGTGAACGCCAGCGAGGCCACCGTGAACGGCGTGCCGGTCAACATGCCCAACGGCCGTAACTCCCTGGCCGTCTTCTACCCCGGTGAATACGAGGCGTCCCTGAACGGCGAGTACTTTGCCGCCCCTGCCACGCGCGCCACGGTGACCGCCAGCAGCGTCCCTGTCGCGCCGCTGAACCTGCTGACCCAGGCCACCCAGGACCTCCGGGACGACGTCGGCGCGAAGGTCAAGGAGTTCCTGGACACCTGTGCCGCCGAGGCCCAGAAACAGCAGAAACTCCAGCCGGATTGCCCCTTCTACTATGCCAGCAACAACACTGTGTACGACGGCACCATCAAGTGGGGCATCACCGAATACCCGGAGATCTCCATCGAGCCCTTCGGCGGCCGCTGGGTCGTGGCGCCGCTCGACGGCAAAGCCCGGGTGGAAGCGGTCCAGCAGAACTCCTTCACGGGCACCAACTTTCCGCTCAATGAAGAGGTGGACTTCAGTTTCACCACCCGCCTGGACGTCGACGGCGACACCATCAAGGTCACCCCGCTCCTGAGCTACTAGGCTGCGCCCTTGGCCGATGCCCATTTCCGCACCGGCCCAGTTTTGCGCGGCTGCCTGCGTCATCACCAACTGCCAGGGACACGGCTGCGCTGAAAACTGGGCCGGTTCGGTTGGGGCCACCGCAGCGAGCCCCGGGCCAGTACCTCCCGTACCTGCGCCAGGACAGACTCCGGCGCATGAACTACGTCATCGTAGAAAAACCTGAGCACGGGCAGCCCCTGCAGTATTGCCGAGTTGTCGCGGCGGCGGTCCTTCTTGAATTGCCGTGCATCCAGGTGGAAGGCGAGCCCGTCAATCTCCACAATGAGGAAACCTTCCAAGAGGAAGTCAACGCGCCCAACGCCGTCGATCCAGACTTGGGTCTCAGTGGAAATGCCGGCATCCCTAAACAGCACTCGGGCCAAGGTCTCAAGGAGGGAATCTGCGCCACGATCCACCTTGGACAGCACGTTCCGGGCCTTGCCGCAACGATTGCCGGACAGGTAGCGGAGGAAATATGAAGGATCGACGTCTCCCCGGTTGTAAGCACACTCCACCATGACGAGGGATTCGAGTTCCGGCAGGCATAGCAGCGCGTGCAGCAGAACATCCGGAAGTGCCGCAAGAGTCCCATGGCTGGGTGGCTGCGTCAGCGGAAGACGGTGGCTGACGCACCGGGCGGCTTTTCGGCCGTTGCTTTGCCAATAGTGAGGCCGCTCCGGGGGACTAAGCTGCCAGAGGCCGAACATAGGAGCAGCAGACACGCACGTGAGGAGACCGCGGGCGCACCCTGCCGCCACCAGCTCAGGATCAGCGCCCGCAACGGCCAGGAGCCCACGCTCCAGGCGGACGACTTTGCCGCTCCGCACCGCCCGGCGAAGTCCCGTTTCCGTGGCTCCTGCCGCCAGCACATCCCGCGTCAGCAGCACTCCGCCAGCCGACCTGATGATCTCCGTTGCGTCCATAAGGCCACAATGTCGGCCGTCCCGGCCTGCAGACAGGCCCGAAGCGGGCTATGTGGACAAGCCAGGCTCCGAGCCTGCGCGCACGCTGGCCCATTTTTGCTGGCAGTAGCGAGAGAACTGGCCCTGTTCTGAACCCTCAAGGGTCGAAACCGGGCCAGTTCAGCAGCTGGGAATGGCCAACACCTCAGTCCATGCCGCGCAGGTCCAGGACGAGCTCGGTGTCGCCGTCGGCCTGGAGCAGCAGGGGAATGCCCCAGTCCTGCTGGTACAGGTGGCAGGCGGCGTGGTCGGGGATCTCGCCGTCCTCGGTCTCAGGTCCGTCGCAGGCCGCGGCGCGGGCCGTAATGTGGAGCACGCCTTCGGGGATGTCGGCGGAGAGCTCCAGCGTCCGGCTCAGCCCCACCGAGGTCCCGCCGCCGGCCACAAGCAGCTCGGGCGGGGTGGAGGAGATTTTCATCTGGGTGGGATCGCCCCAGCGGTCGTCGAGCTTCTGGCCGGTGGGTGCCGTGAAGCGGACCTTGAGCTCCAGGGGGCCGGGCGCAACCGGACTCTTGGGCCGGTGCGTCTGGGCCGCGCCTTCGTCCACCTGCTGGGCTTCCTTGGGGATCGGCACGTAGACCAGCTGGTGCTTGTTGGCCTCCACCACTACCAGCAGCGGTTCGGAGCCCGCCGCCTGGGTGTGGTCCACAATGACGTCGGACGGTTCCGACAGCCCCCGCGCCAGCGTGGACACCGACTTCGTGGCAGAGTCGTAGCGGCGGACGGCACCGTTGTACGTGTCGGCAATGGCCACCGAGCCGTCCGGCAGGACCGTCACGCCCAGCGGGTGCTGCAGGCGGGCCTCGGACGCGGCACCGTCACGGAAGCCGAAGTCGAACAGCCCCTTGCCGACGGCCGACTCCACGGTGACCGTGCCGCCGTCGTCAATCACCAGCTTCCGGAGTGCGGACGTCTCGGAGTCAGCCACCCAGATGTTGCCGTCCGCGTCTTCCGCCAGGCCGGAGGGCTGGGCGAACCAGGCCTCGTGTGCGTGGCCATCCAGCAGGCCCTCCAGGCCGTTGCCGGCCGCTATGGCAACGGCCCCGGTCAGCGGGTCGAAGCTGAAAATCTGGTGCGTGCCGGCCATGGCGATCACCACGGCGTTGAGCTTGCGGGACCAGACCACGTCCCACGGCGAGCTCAGGGAGACCTCAAGCGGGTGCTCGCTCAGGAGGCCCGTAAAGCCGGCGGCGTCCTCGTCAACGCGGGCAGGACCCGTTTCCAGCAGCCGCTGGACGCCGTTGCCCGCGAGCGTGGTGACCGTTCCGTCGCGCAGCGACAGCCCGCGGAGGCGGTGGTTGACGGAGTCGGCAATTACGACGTCGTAACCCACCCTGGCTGCCACATCTTCCGGGAGCAGCACCAGGCCCTGCGGCTCGTTGAACTGTGCGGTCGCCTGCACGTGATCGGCGGAGTCGCTGGCGGGGCCATCTACATGGCCCTTGGTGCCCGTGCCGAAGGTCGCCAGGACGGTGTCGAAGTCGGTGCCCAGTTCCACGAGGCGGTGGTGGCCGGTGTCGGTGACCAGCCAGGAACCGTGGACTGCGGCACCCGCTGAAGTGCCGCCGTCGGACGCTCCGGCATCCGCTCCCCCGCTGGGAGCTGACCCGCGTCCGGCGGGAAGGAACAGTGCCTTGCCGGGGAACCGCAGGGTGCCCGAGGTCGCCTCCGGAGCAACGTAGGGGCCGGAACCGCGGTGCAGGGTGCCCTTGGCTTCGTGCTCTGCGATCAGTTCCGGGATGAGCACGGCCAGGCCGTCCGCATGGCCTTCACCGGACAGGTGCGCCACGATGTAGCCTTCGGGGTCGATGACCACCAGGGTGGGCCACGCGCGCGCGGTGTAGGCCTTCCAGGTGTCCAGCTCGGGGTCGTCCAGGACCGGGTGGTGGATCTCGTAGCGCTCCACGGCGGCCGCCAGGGCCACGGGATCTGCTTCGTGCTCGAACTTGGGCGAGTGCACACCCACAGTGACCAGCACGTCGGAATACTGCTCCTCCAGCGGCCGCAGCTCGTCCAGGACGTGGAGGCAGTTGATGCAGCAGAAGGTCCAGAAGTCGAGCAGCACGATTTTGCCGCGCAGGGCTTCGAGGTCCAGCGACTTGCCGCCGGTGTTCAACCAGTTGCGGCCCACCAGTTCGGAGGCGCGGACCCGGAGTTGGGTGCGTACGGTTTCGCTCATCAGCGTCCTTCCAGCTTGTTGCGTTCAGCCAGCTTGGCGTCGCGTTCGGCCAATTTGGCAAACATATCGTTGTAAGCAGTCAGATCGGCGTCGTTATTCCTGTCCGCCGCGCGGTCCGTGCGCTTGGACTCGCGCTCATCTGACCGGGACCACATCACGGCGACGCCGATGGCCACCAGCAGGGTGGGCACCTCGCCGATGCCCCAGGCCACCGCGCCACCCGTCTGCTGGTCCAGCAGGGCTGACGGCCCCCAGGCCCGGCCGAGGTTGCCGAAGTAGTCGGCGGCCAGGAGGTTGGTGCCGCCCATAATGGCCACGCCGAAGAACGCGTGGAAGCCCATGGTGGCCAGGAGGAGCACCAACCGCATGGGATACGGTGCGCGGCGGGGCAGCGGGTCCGTGCCGATCATGCTCAACACAAAGATGTAACCGGTCAGGGCAAAGTGCAGGTTCATGAGCTCGTGCCCCACGTGCTCGCGCATGGCGAACCCGAACGCGTCCG
>DATCVX010000048.1:0-2741 GCA_036566705.1 Arthrobacter sp.
CTTCCCAGCGCCCCTGAGGTCCGTCATCCCGGTCAACGCCACCGTGCCCGCCGTCCCTGCGGACCGGGTGCCGGAGGTGCTGGCCCGGTTCGGCCGGGTGGACGCGGTGAAGGTCAAGGTGGCCGAACGCGGCCAGACGCTCGACGACGACGCCGCCCGCGTTGCCGCCGTCCGTTCCGCCCTGCCCGACGCCGCCATCCGGGTGGACGCCAACGGGGGATGGGACGTACCCGCGGCTGTTGAGGCACTGACCCGGCTCGCCGCCGTCGGACTCGAATATGCCGAGCAGCCGGTGCCCACCATTGAGGGCCTGGCTGCGGTGCGTTCGCGGCTGCGGGCGGCGGGCACGCCGGTGCTGATCGCGGCCGACGAGAGCGTTCGCAAGGAATCCGACCCCCTTCGCGTGGCACGCGCCGGCGCGGCCGATCTGCTGGTGGTGAAGGTGGCGCCGCTCGGGGGAGTGCGGCGCGCCCTGGACATTGTGGCGCAGGCCGGGCTGCCCGCCGTCGTCAGTTCCGCGCTGGACACGTCCGTGGGCATCCGCGCGGGGCTCGCGTTGGCGGCTTCCCTGCCGGAGCTGCCGTACGCGTGCGGGCTGGGGACGGTGTCCCTGTTCGAGTCGGACATCACGCTGGATCCGCTGGTGGCCGACGACGGCGCCATCCGCCTCCGCGACGTCTCCGCCGACGCCGGGCTGCTGGAGCGGAATGCGGCCCCCGCGGACCGCCGGGACTGGTGGCTGGCCCGCCTCAAGCGCGTCCACGCGCTGCTGGCCGCCGGCTAACCCGCCCGATAACCCCCTGACCCCCTGACCCGCCCCCTTCCCTTTCCCGCCCACCTTCCAGGACGCTCTCTCACTTCCTGTCGGTTTTCGGCGGACGCTCTCGCACTTAATGCGGGTTTTTGACGAACCCTCTCGCACATTCCTGCAGGTCACGCGGGGTTAACCGGAACTTCACCTGGCTGACGGCTGCGCGTTGGAAGCGGCTGGCACGGTGGGGGAACCGCATCGATTTTCCTGGAAGGCACCCATGTCTGAAACGACTGCCCGCAAGTTCACCCTGCTGCCGATGCTCGGCCACACCAAGGGCAAGCGCAGCGCCGTCACCTGTGCGCTGAAATGCGACAACGCCTGCGCCGGCGACGTCTGCAACACCAGCTCCAACAGCTACTTCCGCGATATCGCCTCCGCCACCATGTCCCGCCGCGCCGCCCTGGGCTTCGGCGCCGCCGGTGCCCTCGCCGTCGTACTCGGCAGTGCCGTGACGTCCGCTGAACCGGCGGCTGCCGCCGGACTGTCCAAGGCCGCAAAGGAAGGCTTCGGCAAGTCCAAGCTCCAGTTCACCGCCATCCCGTCCGTTGACGCCATGGTTGACGCCGTCACCGTTCCGGAAGGCTTTACCTGGCAGCCGGTCATCCGCTGGGGCGACCCCATCTTCAACGACGCTCCGGAGTTCGACCTGGCCAACCAGACCGCCGCGGCCCAGGAGAAGCAGTTCGGCTACAACAACGACTACACGGATATCCTGGAGATCCCGGGCAGCAAGGGCCGCCGCGCGGTGCTGTTCTCCAACCACGAGTACACCAACGACGCGATCATGTTCCCGCCCACCATGCCGGCGGACCAGATGCGCGCTGTGGGGGCGGCTGCGCACGGCCTGTCCGTGGTGGAGCTGGAGCGCCAGAACAAGAACAAGCCGTGGACCTACGTCAAGGGTGCGGAACTGAACCGCCGCTACCTGAACTCCACGGTCTACGAACTCACGGGTCCGGCCGCCGGCTCCTCGCTGGTCAAGACCGTGGAAGACCCTGCAGGCCGCTTCATCAAGGGCACCCTGGGCAACTGCGCCGGCGGCACCACCCCGTGGGGCACCATCCTCTCCGGTGAGGAAAACTTCCAGGGCTACTTCGTGGGCAACGGCACGTCCGCCGGCGACAAGCGTTACGGCATCACGTCCAAGCCCACGGCCCGCCAGTGGGAGCTGGATGAACCGCGCTGGGACACCCGGAACGCAGGTTACGAGAACGAGGCCAACCGTTTCGGCTAGATCGTGGAAGTGGACCCGTTCGACCCCACGTCCACTCCGAAGAAGCACTCGTCACTCGGCCGTTTCAAGCACGAGGGCGCCAACGTGATCGTGGCAGATTCCGGGCACGTGGTGGCGTACTCCGGCGACGACGAGCGCTTCGACTACCTGTACAAGTTCGTCTCCAGGGACAAGTACCGCGAGGGCGACCGGGCGCACAACATGACGCTGCTGTCCGCCGGCAACCTCTACGTGGCCAGGTTCACGGGCAACTCGCCGGCCGCAGAGATCACCGGTGTTGGCAACGTGCCCGCCGACGGTGCCTTCGACGGTATCGGTGAGTGGCTGCCGCTGGTGGTTGACGGGGCTTCCGCCGTTCCGGGCATGACCGTCGAGGAGGTCCTGGTGTACACCCGCCTGGCCGCGGACAAGGTTGGCCCCACCAAGATGGATCGCTGCGAGGACGTGGAGCCGAGCATGCACACGGGCAAGGTCTACGTGGCCTGCACCAACAACTCCAACCGCGGCACCGGCACGAACGAGGGCGCCACCGAGGTCAACCCGCGCAACCAGAACCGCGACGGCCACATCGTGGAAATCACCGAAACCGGCGACCAGACCTCCACCACGTTCACCTGGAACCTGCTGATGGTCTGCGGCGATCCGGCCCAGGGCGACGTCACCTACTTCTCCGGCTTCCCGGTGGACCAGGTC
>DATCVX010000049.1:0-16380 GCA_036566705.1 Arthrobacter sp.
CGGCCACGTCCTTGGAGGTAAAGGTCTTGAAGAAGCCTTCCACCAGCAGCATGACAAAGGCGTCGTCGTTGATGATCATGCAGGTGGCGTTTTCGTCGGTGTAGTCCGGGTTGAAGGAGAAGCCGAGGGCGGTGAAGAAGCCCACCGACCTCTTCAGATCCTTCACGGGCAGGTTCAGGTAGATTTGCTTAGCCATGGGCCCAAAGGTAGCACCGGCCCGCCGCGGGTGTCAGCCGGTCCGGCCGGCCGGCCGCGTACTGCTAGTGGCCATAGAAGACCTTTTCGAAGACGGCGCGGGCACGCCTGCTCAGGCGAAGGTAGTCCTCCTCGAGCACGCCCGCCTGGCCGGGTTCGTAACCGCACCAGCGGGCGACTGCTTCGAGGTCGCGCCGCGACGACGGCAGCAGGTCAGATGCCCGGCCGCTCCAGATGACATTGGCGGACCGGATCCTGCTGGCAAGGCGCCACGCGGCCGCCAGCAGCTGGGCATCACGCTTCTCCAGGAGGTGCAGGGCAGCGGCGGCGTCGAGGGCCTCCACGGTGGAGGTGGTCCGCAGCTCCGGATGTTTGGCCGCGTGCTGGAGCTGGATCAGCTGGACCAGCCATTCGACATCGCTCAGGCCCCCGCGCCCCAGCTTAAGGTGGCGGGCGGGATCGGCCCCGCGCGGCAGCCGCTCCGATTCCACCCGCGCCTTGACACGGCGGACTTCCCGGACATCCTGTTCGGAAATCGTTGCCGGGTACCGGATGGGGTCGATCAGCTCCAGGAAGTCCTTGGCGAGCCCGTCGTCGCCGGCCATCGGCCGGGCCCGGAGCAACGCCTGCGCTTCCCAGATCAGGGACCAGCGGCGGTAGTACTCCGCGAAGGAATCCAGCGACCGGACCATCGCGCCGTTTTTTCCCTCCGGCCTCAGGTCGGCATCGACCTGGAGGACGCGTTCGGCCATGATGGCCGGCTTCAGCGGCTGCGTGAGGAGGCTGGAGACCTTGGTGACAATCCTGGCCGCCTGCACCTGGGCCTCCTCTTCGGTGTAGCCCGGCAATGCCCGGTGCACGTACATCACGTCGGCGTCGGAACCGTAACCGATCTCGCGCCCGCCCTGCCGGCCCATGGCCACGATCAGCACCGCGGTCTTCAGCGGCTCCTTGGCGGACACCAGGCCTTCGGCAACCCGGAGGGCCCCGAGGACGGCCGCCCGGTCCGTGTCCGCCAGGGCGGCTCCCACCTGGTCCTGGCCCAGCAGCCCGGCGGAGTCAGCGATGGCGATCCTGAGGATCTCCCGCCGCCTGATCAGCCGGATGAGGCGCATGGCGTTTTCCGGGTCCGAATGCCGTGACATCTTGGAGGTGATTTCCTGCCACTGGGCTTCGAAGCTGATGGGCGCGAGCTCCTTGTCCTGGCCCAGCCATGCCACCGATTCGGGCGACACCTCCAGCAGGTCCGAGATCAGCCTGGAGTTGGACAGGACGTGGCACAGCCGTTCGGCCGCGGCCGTGGAGTCACGCAGCATGCCGAGGTACCAGTGGGTGGTGCCCAGGGTCTCGCTGACGCGGCGGAAGGCGAGCAGGCCGGCGTCCGGATCAACGCCTTCGGCCAGCCAGTCCAGCAGGATGGGCAGCAGTTGCCGCTGCAGGGCGGCCCGCCGGCTGACCCCGGCGGTGAGCGCCTCGATATGGCGCATGGCGCCCTGCGGGTCACCGTAGCCCAGCGCGGCAAGCCGGCCCTGGGCTGCCTCGGGGGTGAGCCTGGCGTCTTCGCTGCTGAGCTTGGCTGCGGTGTTGAGCAGCGGCCGGTAGAAGATGCGTTCGTGCAGTTCCCGCACCGAGCGTTTGGTCTTTTGCCAGGCGGACAGCAGGGCGTCCGGGTGCGGCCGTTCGTTGGAGAACGGACCGAGCACGGCCTTGGCGAGGGCCCGCAGCGCTGCGTCGCTGACGGGCATGAGATGGGTCCGCCGGAGCTGGAACAGCTGGATCCGGTGCTCGAGGAGCCGCAGGTACCGGTAGGCGTGGTCGAATCCGGCGGCGTCGGACCGGCCGATGTAGCCTCCGGCCGACAGCGCGGCGATGGCGGACGTGGTGTCCTTGCGCCGGAGGGATTCGTCGGACTTGCCGTGGACCAACTGCAGCAGCTGGACGGTGAACTCGACATCGCGGAGCCCGCCGCGCCCCAGCTTGATCTGCCGTTGTTCCTCCGCGGCAGGAATGTGTTCGGTGACACGCCGCCGCATGGCCTGCACCGACTCCACAAACCCGTCCCGTCCCGCGGAATTCCAGATCAGCGGTTCGATGGCCTTTTCGTAGCGCCGACCCAGCGCCATGTCGCCGGCGATGGTGCGGGCCTTCAGGAGCGCCTGGAACTCCCAGCTTTCCGCCCAGCGGGCGTAGTAGCTTTCGTGCGACGGGAGCGTCCGTACCAAAGGCCCGGACTTGCCTTCCGGGCGCAGGTTCGCGTCCACTTCCCATAACCCCGGTTCGCGGGCGATCGAGGAAATAGCCCGCGAGATGCCGCTGGCCAGGGCGGTGCCGATGGTGTTGGCCCGGGCGTCATCGAGCTCGGCCGAGTCGATCACGTAGATCACATCGACGTCGGAAATGTAGTTCAGCTCGCGGGCGCCGCACTTGCCCATCCCGATGACGGCCAGGCCGACGTCCGCGACGTCGGCCGCTCCAAACTGCTCGGCCGCCTCGGCGCGCGAGACCGCCAAGGCTGCTTCGATGGCGGCACCGGCCAGGTCGGCCAGCTCAGCCCCGACGGCGGGCATGAAGTCCAGGGGGTCGGCGGCGCACAGGTCCTTGACGGCCAGGTCCACCACCCCGCGGCGGTAGGCCGTACGGAGGGAAACGTACGCTTCCGTTCCGGTGACCCCCGCAACCGGCCTCGCCGACCGCGGATCCGCCTGGACGGATTTCAGCAGGGCGGCGCGGAGCTTGTCCGGATCCGCCTGCAGCGGTTCCGGGCTGGCCCTGACATCAAAGGCGTCGAGGTGCTCCGGATGCCGGATGAGGAACTCGCCCAGGGCTTCGGAGGCGCCAAGGACCCGGTACAGTGGCTCGCTGGTTTCAGGATCGGCCGCTGCCAGCTCCCGGAGCGCCGGATGCTTTTCGATCAGGCGGACCAAGGACTGCAGGGCAGTGTCCGGGTTGGCCGCCATCTGCAGGCCGGCAAACAGCTTGTCCTGGTCGAGGCCGTCCAGTTCCCGGGCAGCGAGGAACCGCCCGCCCTTCTCGAGGTCGCTGAAGCCGGCCGAGATCAGGCGGCGGGCAAGGCTCACCGCCGCGGCCTAGAGGATGCCGAGGTTGCGCTGCAGCTCGTAGGGCGTCACCTGGAGCCGGTAGTCCTGCCATTCGGCACGCTTGTTGCGCAGGAAGTGTTCGAACACCTGTTCGCCGAGGATCTGCGGCATCAGCTCGGACTCCTCCATGGACCGGATGGCGTCGTGGAGGCTGGCGGGCAGGGGGTCGTGGCCCATGGCACGGCGCTCGGCGGAGCTCAGCGACCAGACGTCGTCCTCGGCTGCCGCGGGAAGGTCGTAACCCTCTTCGATCCCCTTCAGGCCCGCCCCCAGTAGGACCGCGTACGCCAGGTACGGGTTCGCTGCGGAGTCAATGCCGCGGTATTCGATCCGGGCGGACTGGCCCTTGCCGGGCTTGTACAGCGGCACCCGGACCAGGGCCGAACGGTTGTTGTGGCCCCAGCTGAGGTAGCTGGGGGCTTCCCCGCCGCCCCAGAGCCGCTTGTAGGAGTTGACGAACTGGTTGGTCACCGCGGTGAACTCCGGGGCGTGCTTGAGGATGCCGGCGATGAACTGCCGCGCTGTTGTGGAGAGCTGGAATTCGGTGCCCGCTTCATAAAACGCGTTGGTGTCACCCTCGAACAGCGAAAAGTGCGTGTGCATGCCGGAGCCGGGGTGGGCTGTAAAAGGCTTGGGCATAAACGTGGCGTAGGTGCCCTGCTGGAGGGCAACTTCCTTGATCACGGTGCGGAACGTCATGATGTTGTCCGCCGTCTGCAGCGCGTCCGCGTACCGGAGGTCGATTTCGTTCTGGCCGGGACCGGCTTCGTGGTGGCTGAACTCCACGGAGATGCCCACGGATTCCAGCATGGTCACGGCGGTGCGCCGGAAGTCCTGTGCCACGCCGCCCGGTACGTGGTCGAAGTAGCCGCCTTCGTCAACGGGAACCGGCGCGCCGTCCGGACCAGGTTCCTGGGACTTGAGCAGGTAGAACTCGATCTCCGGGTGGGTGTAGCAGGTGAAGCCCATGTCGGCCGCCTTGGCCAGGGTGCGCTTGAGGACGTTGCGGGGGTCCGCGGCGGACGGCTCGCCATCCGGGGTCAGGATGTCGCAGAACATCCTGGACGTCTGTTCGGTCTCGCCGCGCCACGGCAGGATCTGGAACGTGGAGGGGTCCGGCTGGGCCAGCATATCGGATTCGAATACGCGGGCGAGGCCTTCGATGGCGGAGCCGTCAAAGCCCAGCCCTTCTTCGAAGGCACCTTCAACCTCGGCGGGGGCAAGTGCCACCGATTTGAGTGAGCCCACGACGTCGGTGAACCACAGGCGTACAAACCGTACGTCGCGCTCTTCGATAGTGCGCAGGACAAACTCTTGCTGGCGGTCCATGATGGCCTCTTCTCCGGTCAACGTCCATGCCCCGGGTCCGCAGTTCAGGAAGCCGGCAGCAGTTCACCAACACTTTACTAAGCAATTGCCGCGGATGCGGGAGCCTGCACCCCGCGTAACACAGCGTTTACACCGGCGGAGGGGCAGCAGCGCCGGACGCATCGGTCGAAGGCCGTCCGCAGGGCGGTCCAATATGACGCGAATCACCTGCCCGGCGCCTCCGGCCGGTAGCTAGGACGGCGGGTGCCGCACTACGCTCTTGCCATGGCCTCAAGCAATAGCTCTGACTCTCGCGCGTCCGCTGAAGTACCCGCACCGTACGGAACCGGGCCCACCCCGGCGCAGGCGCCGTCGTCGGACGCCGCTCCCAAGCCTGCCCCCAGGGTCCGCATCCACCACCTCCAGCAGGCAAAGCGCGACGGCACAAAGTTCGCCATGCTGACCGCGTACGAACAGTACACAGCAGAGATCTTCGACCAGGCAGGCATCGAGGTACTGCTGGTGGGTGATTCCGCGTCCAACAACGTGTTCGGCAACGAAACCAGCCTGCCGGTCACCGTCGATGAGCTCCTTCCGCTGTGCCGTGCCGTGGCCCGGTCCGCGAAGCGGGCCCTGGTGGTGGCGGACCTGCCGTTCGGCAGTTACGAGGTGTCCGCGCAGCAGGCTGTGGCTACCGGCGTCCGCTTCCTGAAGGAGGGTCTTGCGCACGCGGTGAAAATCGAAGGCGGCGCGTTCTACGCCGAAACGGTACGGGCCATGGTCCAGGCCGGGATCCCCGTCATGGCGCACATCGGTTTCACGCCGCAGAGCGAACACGCGCTGGGCGGGTACCGCGTGCAGGGCCGCGGCGACGACGCGCAGAGGCTGGTTGACGACGCCGTGGCGCTGGCGGATGCGGGCGCGTTCAGCATCCTGATGGAAATGGTTCCGGCCGGGACGGCTGCCGCCGTCGACGCTGCCGTCAGTGTCCCCACCGTGGGCATCGGCGCTGGCAAGGAGACCACCGGGCAGGTGCTTGTGTGGCAGGACATGGCCGGCCTCCGTGGCGGGAAGATGGCGAAGTTCGTCAAACAGTACGCAGACCTCCGCAGCACGCTCAGCGATGCGGCGAAAGCCTACGGCGACGACGTCCGCTCAGGCCAGTTTCCCGGGCCGGAGCACTCCTTCTAGGGCCCTCCGGGCGCCGTACGTCTTGGGGCGGCCGGGCGTCAGTCCTCGTCGCCCTTTTCCCAAGCCTCGTTCCGTGCCTTGACCTTTTCCAGGGCGTGCTCCGCCTCGTCGCGGGTCTTGTAGGGACCGATGAGCTGGGTCCAGTCCGAGAGTGCGTCCTCTTCCACCTCGTGGGTGTTTACGTTGTACCAGTACTCGGTCATGGTCTTCCTCTTTCCGACGGCAGGGTTTCCGGCTGCGGGGTTCCGCCACGTGATCCACGTAACGTAAACACGTACGCGGGCCCGATGCGGCCTTCAGTTACTTGGCGTTCTGCGGTGCCTTATATGATCAATCTATGCCTTCCCTCGCCTCGACTGCACCCACCGGCACCCTCACCCCGGGAACCGTCAGCCCGCAGCTTCCCGTACCGGCGTCCATCCCGCGCCCCGAGTACGTGGGGAAGCCCGGCCCGGCAAAATTCACCGGCTCCGAGGTCAAGTCCGCCGAAACGGTGGAGAAGATCCGGATCGCGGGCAGGATCGCCGCGCAGGCCATCGTTGAGGTTGGCAAGCACATCATGCCCGGGGTCACCACCGACCAGCTGGACAGGATTGGACACGAATTCCTCCTGGACCACAAGGCGTACCCGTCGACGCTGGGCTACCGGGGGTTCCCGAAGTCCCTGTGCTCGTCGCTGAACGAGGTCATCTGCCACGGAATCCCGGACAGCACCGTGGTCCAGGACGGTGACATCATCAACATCGACATCACGGCCTTCATCAACGGAGTCCATGGCGACACGAACTACACGTTCCTGGTGGGCGACGTCGACGAGGAATCGCGCCTCCTCGTCGAGCGCACGCAGGAATCGCTGAACCGGGCCATCAAAGCCGTGGCCCCCGGCCGCGAAATCAACGTGATCGGCCGCGCCATCCAGTCCTATGCCAAGCGCTTCGGCTACGGCGTGGTCCGGGACTTCACCGGCCACGGCGTTGGCGAGGCATTCCACACGGGCCTGATCATTCCGCATTACGACGCCGCCCCGGCCTACAACACCGTGATCGAGACCGGCATGGTCTTTACCATTGAACCCATGCTGACCCTGGGCACTGTTGAGTGGGACATGTGGGCCGATGACTGGACCGTGGTCACCCGCGACCGCAAACGCACTGCCCAGTTCGAACACACCCTCCTGGTGACCGAGTCAGGCGCCGAAATCCTCACCCTGCCCTAAATACACCCCAGATTTCAGGTCGGCCGCTCAGGCCGGCCTCCCCTGCCCGCCCACTGCCACGAACGGAATCACATTGGCCAAGAAGGACGAGAAGTCGCACAAGAACGCCCCGCTGATCGGCATCGACATCGGCGGCACGGGAATCAAGGGCGGCATCGTCGACCTGAAGAAGGGCAAGCTCCTCGGTGAGCGGTTCCGCGTGCCCACGCCGCAGCCCGCCACCCCCGAGGCCGTGGCGGAAGTTGTGGCGCAGGTGGTGGAGGAGCTCTCCTCACGTCCCGACGCACCGGCTGCCGGCTCTCCCGTTGGCGTCACCTTCCCCGGCATCATCCAGCACGGCGTGGTCCATTCCGCAGCCAACGTGGACAAGAGCTGGCTGAACACTGACATCGATTCACTCCTCACCGCCCGGCTTGGCCGCCCCGTGGAGGTCATCAACGACGCCGACGCCGCCGGCCTCGCCGAAGCACGCTACGGCGCGGGCAAGGGTGTGGAGGGAACCGTCCTGGTGATCACGCTGGGCACCGGAATAGGCTCGGCATTTATCTTCGACGGCCGCCTGGTCCCCAACGCGGAACTGGGCCACCTCGAAATCGACGGCTTCGACGCGGAGACCAAGGCCTCGGCCGTCGCCCGTGAGCGCGACGGCCTGAGCTGGGAGGAATACAGCGTGCTGCTGCAGCGCTACTTCTCCCATGTTGAGTTCCTCTTCTCGCCCGAGCTGTTCATTGTGGGCGGCGGCATCTCCAAGCGCGCCGACGAGTACCTTCCCCACATGAAGCTCCGCACACCGATTGTGCCGGCCGAGCTTAAGAACGAGGCGGGAATCGTCGGCGCCGCCATCGAGATCGCCCTGAAGCACAAGCTCTCCAAGTAGCGTTGGACCTGCGAGCCGGGGACCCTCCCGGCGTGATGATCGTGACAGGGGCGAGCCGCGGCATCGGGGCGGCCATCGCCCGCCGCGCAGCCCGCGCCGGGCACGCCGTCGTCGTAAACTATTCGGCGGATGGCTCCGGCGCCCGCGCGGTGGTGCGGTCCATTACGGACGACGGCGGCTCGGCCGTGGCTGTGCAGGCGGACGTCAGCGACCCGGTGGCCGTCCGGGATATGTTCGACGCCGCCGCCCGGCTGGGGCCCCTCGCGGCCGTTGTTAACAACGCCGGAATCACCGGGAACCTGATCGGCAACCTCACCGAGGTGCCGCCGGAGACAGTCCGGCGGGTGATGGACGTCAACATTACCGGCCTCATCTACGTCTGCCAGGAGGCCGTCCGCCGGCTACGTGCGGACGGTTCAGGCAACGGCGGTTCCATCGTTAATATCTCCTCGACGGCCACCAAGGCGGGCTCGCCCGGCACGTGGGCCCACTACGCGGCGTCGAAAGGGGCCGTTGATGTCCTGACGGCGGGACTGGCAGCCGAGGCGGCTCCCCTGGGAATCCGGGTCAACTGCGTGGCTCCCGGGAGCACCAACACGGGCCTGCATGCTGCCGCCGGAATGCCCGACCGGGTCGAGCGGCTGAACCCGACCATACCGATGGGGCGCGGCGCCGAGCCCGATGAGGTGGCGGCCGCCGTGATGTGGCTGATGTCCGCCGAAGCCGGCTACATCACCGGCGCCGTACTGCCGGTCTCAGGCGGCCGGTAAGGGCAGCTCAGCCTGGCAGTTGCCCGGCTGCGGTGCCGGTGGTGACTGCGGCTTCCCCTCCGCTGCCACCACCGGAATCTACAGGGAGCTCTTCTCGGAGCTCGGGGCGCCCTTGGACGTTTCAGTCCCGGCGGCTTTCGCTTCCTGCTCCGACTCATGGCGGAGCAGGGAGATTGCCGTTTCAAAGTCCTCAAGGGATTCGAAGGCCTGGTACACGCTGGCGAAGCGAAGGTAGGCCACCTTGTCCAGCTTCTGCAGCGGACCCAGGATCACCAGCCCCACCTCGTGGGCGTCGATTTCGGCCGCCCCCGAGGCCCGGATCTGTTCCTCGACTTCCTGTGCCAGGAGGGCAAGGTCGTCTTCACTGACCGGACGGCCCTGGCACGCCTTGCGGACGCCGTTGATGACCTTGCTCCGGCTGAAGGGTTCGCCAACGCCCGAGCGCTTGATGACCGAGAGGCTGGTGGTCTCCACGGTGGTAAACCGGCGTCCGCATTCGGGGCACTGGCGTCGGCGCCTGATGGCGGAACCGTCGTCGGCCATGCGGCTGTCCACCACGCGGGAATCCGGGTTGCGGCAGAACGGACAGTACACGGCGTCCCTCTCTCGCTCTCGGTCACAGGTTTATCGGTGAATGGCGGCTTCCGCCTGGGTGCTCCAGCTATTAGTCTACGACTACATGTTGCGTAATAACAAGCTTGTAATTACTACATGTAGTGCTTTTGAACCGGCCTGCCGTGGACTCAGGAACGCCCGCCGAAGCGGGCTGTCACAGCTTCCCCGTGGGCCGGGAGGTCTTCGGCTCCGGAGAGGCTGACGATGTGTCCGCTGACCTCCTGCAGGGCGTCCCTGGTGTAGTTAATCACCTGGATGGCGCGCAGGAAAGTGGTCACGTTCAGGCCGGAGGAAAAAGCCGCCGTTCCGCTGGTGGGCAGGACGTGGTTGGAACCCGCGCAGTAGTCCCCCAGGCTGACGGGGCTATAGTCGCCCACGAAGATGGCGCCGGCATTCCGGATGCGGGCGGCCACCGCGGCAGCGTCCGCCGTCATGATTTCGAGGTGCTCGGCCGCGTAGGCGTCGCAGGCGGCGATGCCCTGCTCGAGGTCCGCCACCAGAACCACACCCGACTGGGGGCCCGAGAGTGCCTCGCGGACCCGTTCCGAATGCTTTGTGGCCGCCGCCTGGCGGGTGAGCTCCGTCCGGACTGCGGCGGCGAGGTCCTCCGAGTCCGTGATCAGGACCGACGCCGCCTTGGGATCGTGTTCGGCCTGGCTGATCAGGTCCGCGGCCACCAGTGCCGGCCGGGCCGTTGAGTCGGCCAGGATGGCAATCTCAGTGGTACCCGCTTCCGAGTCGATGCCGACGACACCCTTCACCAGCCGCTTGGCGGTGGCAACGAAGATGTTGCCGGGACCGGTGACAACGTCGACGGGCTCCAGCGCAGGTCCGTCCGCTGTGGCGTCCACGCCGTAGGCGAACGCCGCAATGGCCTGTGCACCGCCGATGGCATAGACCTCGTCGATGCCCAGCAGGGCGGCTGCCGCAAGGATGGTGGGGTGGGGAAGGCCGCCGAAGTCCTTCTGCGGAGGCGATGCCAGCGCAATGGACGCAACGCCGGCAGCAAGGGCGGGGACAACGTTCATGATTACCGAGGACGGGTACACGGCGAGGCCGCCGGGGACATACAGCCCCACCCGGGCCACGGGGACCCAGTTCTGGCTGACGAGGGCACCGTCCCCGAGTTCGACGTCGATATTCCGTGGGCGCTGGCTGTCAGCGAACCGCCGGGCACGGCTGATGGACTCTTCCAGCGCCTTCCGAACGGCCGGGTCAAGTTCGGCCAGTGCGCGCGCCAACTCTTCGGCCGGAACGCGGGGGTGGACCTGGTCCACGCCGTCGAAGCGCTGCGCATACTCGGTGAGTGCTGCGTAGCCGCGCCGGCGGACGTCGCCGATGATGTCCAGGACTTTCTGTTCAGCATCTGCCACCGTCTGGTGCCGGGCACGCGGAACGGCTGCGCGCAATCCGGCCAGCGTCAGGTCCTTGCCGCGGAGATCAACCGTGCGGAAGCTGACGGCTGAGGCAGGAGGGGTGGCGGGAAACTCAGGAGAAATGGTCACCGGTCCATTTTACGCGCCGGGAGCCGCGTCCCCGGCGACGGGGCCGGCAGTGCCTTCCGGCCCCTTTTTCAGGAGCGTGAGGACGCTGATGGCAAAAGTACCGACCGCGGTGGCCGCCGGCCAGAGCAGCAGCACCGGCAGCGACCGGAGCGAGAAGGCAACGCTGGCGTTGACGGACGTATCAGCCGGTGCACCCCAGAACCGGGCCGCGAACATCCCCACCTGCCACGCAAGGACGGCTCCTGCCAGGCCGCCGGCCAGGGCAAGGACCAGGTCCTCCTGCCGGGACTGCCTGGCGTTGTCGGTGATGAACACAGCCAGCAGGCAGCCGGCAAAAACGAACAGGCCGGCGAGCGTCAGGTCCCGGGGCAACCACACCTCCGGGTTGGCGCCGGTCGCCAGCGCAGGGTCCCTGGTGATCAGGTTCAGGCCGCCCGGAGCAAGCAGCCACCACAGCAGGCCAACGGGGAGGCCTGCGGCCGTTGCGGCCGCGAACCAGGCCCACTGGAGCCCGGAGGAGCGTCGCCGGATGCGTTGTGTCATGAAACAAACCTTAACAAAAGTTCAGGCCCCTCAACCGGGGGACGTGCGGGTAAACAGTTTCCTACGGATGCCGCCTCCGCCATACCCTTGAAAGCAGAGGCAAGTCTCGTTCAGGGTAATCCAGGGAGTTTTTCATAGTGACCGAAGACCACGTGCCGTTCGAGCGTACGTTTAAGGAAATGTTCCGCCGCCATGCGGCCGGCGTGGCCATCATCACTGTCAACTACCAGGGCCAGCCCTATGGCTTTACCGCGACGTCCGTGGCGTCGCTGTCTGCCCAGCCGCCGCGCTTTACGTTCAACATGGCCAGGAGTTCCAGCTCCTGGCCCGCCGTGGCAAACACCACGCACATCGGAGTGCATATGCTGGGCCTCGAAAACCAGGACCTCGCAGACCGCTTCGCCCGTACCAAGGACCGGTTCGGCGGCGACCACTGGGAGCTTGGCCCGCACGATGTCCCGGTGCTCAAGGACGTGGCCGGCTGGCTGATCGGCAAGATCCAGATGCGGCTCTCCTTCGAGAACAACGCCGTGGTGGTGGTTGAGGTCGTGGACGGCCAGGTGGGCGAGGACGGCTCGCCGCTGCTCTACCACGCCGGCGGCTACAGCCAGCCCGTCCCCCTGGACTATGAAATCTAGCTGCTAGACGTCAAGGCAGGCCGGTCCCAGCAGCACTTTGAGGTCGCCGAACAGCGAGGGGTTGGGATTCACCCGCATGTGGACGGGAAGACCCATGACCTCCACCCGTGAATCGCCGTGCAGGTGGACCCTGACCTCCGAGTTACCCCGGTGGTTCCGCAGGACGTCCCCGAGTTCGGTGACCACCGCCTCGGTGGCTTTGTGTGTGGGCATGGAGATCAGGAGGGGCCCGTTGGTGCCCTCGCTGAGGTCCGGAACGGACAGTTCCATGCAGTTCAGCGTCACGGCGCCGTCGTCGCGCCGCTGCAGCCGGCCTTTGACCACAACGATCAGGTCCTCGGCCAGGACCGAGGCGATGGGGCCGTAAACCTGGCCAAAGAACATGACCTCCATGGAGCCGCCAAGGTCTTCGATTTCGGCACGGGCGTAGGCGTTTCCGCTGGCTTTGGCGATCCGGCGGCTCAACGAGGTGATCATTCCGGAAATGGTGATGATGGCACCGTCGTGCGGGCCGTCCTCGGCAATGATGGACGTGATGGACTGGTCCGCGTGCTGGCTCAGCACCCCCTCCAGCCCCTGCAGCGGGTGGTCCGACACGTAGAGCCCCAGCATGTCCCGCTCGAAGGACAGTTTGTCCTTCTTCTCCCATTCGGGAAGCTCCGGGATCTCGATGCTCAGGGAGGCCTCGGACTCGGCTTCCTCAAACCCGGCGAAGAGGTCGAACTGGCCGATCGCCTCGTTGCGCTTGAGCGTGATGACCGAATCTATGGCCTCTTCATGAATCATCACCAGGGCGCGCCGGTGGTGCTTAAGGGAGTCGAAGGCCCCTGCCTTGATCAGGGATTCGATGGTCCGCTTGTTGCAGACGACGGCGGGGACTTTCATCAGGAAATCCTTGAACGAGGTGTAGGCCCCCTCGCTCTCCCGGGCAGCCACCATGGCCTGGACCACGTTGGAACCGACGTTGCGGATGGCGCCCATGCCGAAGCGGATGTCGGTCCCCACAGGCGTGAAGTTCAGCGCGGATTCGTTGACGTCCGGCGGAAGCACCGTAATGCCCATCCGGCGGCACTCGTTGAGGTAGATCGCCGACTTGTCCTTGTCGTCGCCGACGGACGTCAGCAACGCCGCCATGTACTCCGGCGCGTAGTGGGCCTTCAGGTACGCGGTCCAGTACGAAATCACCCCGTAAGCGGCCGAGTGTGCCTTGTTGAAGGCGTAGTCGGAGAACGGCAGCAGGATGTCCCAGAGGGTCTTGACGGCCTCCATGGAGTAGCCGTTGTCCTGCATGCCCTGGGAGAACCCGGCGAACTGCTTGTCCAGCTCGGATTTCTTCTTTTTGCCCATGGCGCGGCGGAGGATGTCTGCCTGGCCCAGGGAATAGCCGGCGAGCTTCTGCGCGACGGCCATAACCTGTTCCTGGTACACGATCAGGCCGTAGGTTCCGCCCAGGATTTCCGCGAGCGGTTCCTTGAGTTCCGGGTGGATCGGAATGACTTCCTGGATCCCGTTCTTGCGCAGTGCGTAGTCGGTGTGCGCGTTGGCGCCCATCGGACCCGGGCGGTAGAGGGCCAGGACGGCCGAGATGTCTTCGAAGTTGTCAGGCTTCATCAGCTTGAGCAGGGACCGCATCGGCCCGCCGTCGAGCTGGAATACGCCCAGGGTGTCGCCACGGGCGAGCAGCTCGTAGGAGGCGACGTCGTCCAGGGCCAGGCTGTCCAGGTCCAGTTCGTGGCCGCGGTTGAGTTTGATGTTCTCCAGGGCGTCGGAAATGATCGTGAGGTTCCGCAGGCCCAGGAAGTCCATCTTGATCAGGCCCAGGCCTTCGCAGGTGGGGTAATCGAACTGCGTGATCACCTGCCCGTCCTGGATGCGCCGCATGATGGGGATGACATCGATGATGGGGTCCGAAGACATGATGACGCCGGCGGCGTGCACGCCCCACTGGCGCTTTAGCCCTTCAATGCCCAGCGCTGTTTCGAAGACTTTGGCGGCCTCGGGATCCGTGCCGATCAGTTGGCGGAAGTCGCCGGCCTCGCTGTAGCGCTTGGAGTCCTTGTTCTGGATGTCCGCCAGCGGAATGTCCTTGGCCATCACGGCCGGCGGGAGCGCCTTGGTCAGCGTCTCGCCCATGCTGAACGGGTAGCCCAGCACCCGGGAGGAGTCCTTCAGCGCCTGTTTGGTCTTGATGGTGCCGTACGTGACAATCATGGCCACGCGCTCGTCGCCGTACTTGCGGGTCACATAGTCGATGACCTCGGAGCGGCGCCGGTCATCGAAGTCGACGTCGAAGTCGGGCATGGAGACGCGGTCCGGGTTGAGGAAGCGTTCGAAGATCAGGCCGTGGTGCAGCGGGTCAAGATCGGTGATGCGCATGGCGTAGGCCACCATGGAGCCTGCACCGGAGCCACGGCCGGGTCCAACGCGGATGCCGTTGTTCTTCGCCCAGTTGATGAAGTCAGCCACCACGAGGAAGTAGCCGGGGAACCCCATGGACGTGATGACTTCGAGTTCGTAGTCGGCCTGGGTGCGGACTTTGTCCGGGACACCGCCCGGGTACCGGTAATCCAGTCCGGTGGCCACTTCCTTGACCAGCCAGGATGTTTCGTCCTCGCCCGGCGGGCAGGGGAAGCGCGGCATGTAGTTTGCCCCGGTATTGAACGAGACTTCGCAGCGCTCGGCGATCAGCAGGGTGTTGTCGCACGCGTCGGGGTGGTCCCTGAACAGCTCCCGCATCTCCTGGGGGGACTTCAGGTAGTAGCCGCTGCCCGAGAACGCGAAGCGGGAGCCGCCGTTGTCGTACGTGGGTTCCAGCAGGGTGGAGCCCGACTGGATGGCCAGCAGTGCCTCGTGCGCCTTGGCGTCGTGCTCGTGCGTGTAGTGCAGGTCATTGGTGGCCACCAGGGGAAGGTTGAGGTCCTTGGCGAGCCGCAGCAGGTCCCCGGTGACCCGGCGTTCGATGTCCAGGCCATGGTCCATCAGTTCGCAGAAGTAGTTCTCCGCCCCGAAAATGTCACGGAACTCGGAGGCTGCTTCCAGGGCTTCACGGTACTGGCCAAGCCGCAGCCGGGTCTGGACTTCCCCTGACGGGCAGCCGGTGGTGGCAATCAGGCCTTCGGAGTAGGTGTTCAGGAGCTCGCGGTCCAGCCGTGGCCACTTGCCGAACACGGCGTCCAGGGATGCGATGGAGGAGGCCCGGAAGAGGTTGCGCATGCCGGCGTTGTTATAGCTCAGCAGCGTCATGTGGGTGTACGAGCCACCGCCGGAGATGTCGTCCTTGCGCTGGTGTTCCTCGCCCCAGCGGACACGGCTCTTGTCCGTCCGCGCCGTGCCCGGGGTTACATAAGCCTCGACGCCGATGATCGGCTTAATGCCCTGGTCCGTGGCGCGTTTCCAGAAGTCGAAGGCGCCGAACAGGTACCCGTGGTCAGTGGTGGCAAGGGCCGGCATGCCCAGGCGTTCGGTCTCATCGAAAAGCTCCCCCAGGCGGGCGGCGCCGTCCAGCATGGAGTACTCGGTGTGGTTGTGCAGATGGACGAACGAGGCATTGCTGGAAGTCACCGGACTATTCTATGCGCTTGGTCCGGGCCGGCTGCTCAGGCCTGCCCGGACTCCAGGACTTCCAGCGCAAAGGACAGGTCCTGCGGGTATTCGCTGGTGACGGTCACCCGCTCCCCCGTGACCGGGTGGTCGAAGCCGAGCTGGCGGGCGTGCAGCCACTGCCGGGTGAGGCCCAGCGTGGCGGCGAGCCGCGGGTCCGCGCCATACGTCAGGTCTCCCGCACACGGGTGCCGCAGCGCGGAGAAGTGCACGCGGATCTGGTGCGTGCGCCCCGTCTCAAGGTGGACTTCCACGAGCGTGGCCTTGCCGAATGCTTCCAGCACTTCGTAGTGCGTAATGGACGGACGGCCGTCCTCTATCACGGCAAAGCGCCAGTCATGTCCCGGGTGCCGCCCGATCGGCGCGTCGATGGTGCCCTCCAGGGGGTCCGGCAGGCCCTGGACCACGGCGTGGTAGACCTTGTCCACAGTGCGCTCCTTGAAGGCCCTTTTCAAGGCCGTGTAGGCGCGTTCGGTCTTGGCCACGACCATCACGCCGGACGTGCCGACGTCGAGCCGGTGGACGATGCCGGCGCGTTCAGGCGAACCCGATGTCGAGATGCGGTACCCGGCTCCCGCCAGGCCGCCCACCACGGTGGGTCCGACCCAGCCCGGTGACGGGTGGGCGGCGACGCCCACCGGCTTGTCGACAACAACAAAGTCGTCGTCATCCAACAGAATCTTCAGGCCTTCCACAACTTCCTCCACCACTTCGAGCGGGTCCCGCCGTTCGGGCACCGTGACGTCCAGCACGTCTCCTGCGACCAGCTTCGCGGACTTGCCCACGGCCTTGCCGCGGCTGATGACGTTGCCTTCGGCGATCAG
>DATCVX010000050.1:0-3642 GCA_036566705.1 Arthrobacter sp.
CTGGAATTCGATGATGTTCCAGAGCTGGCCCTCAAGCTTAAGGACCGTTCCGTTCTTGATGTCGTTAGTGGTTGCCACTGATTTCCTCTGGTTTCTATCTGCCTGGGCGGTCAGACGTTTCTATGCCGGGCAGGCATGCCGTTCGGCCCGCCAGCGCGTGTTTGTCAAAAATCCAAGAACCATTCTACCGGTAAATCCGGGGCGGCTTCCGTCAGTGTGGGTCCGGCCACTGTCCGGCCACTGTTGGGCCGGTGTCAGCAGGCCAGATCAAGGACGTCGCGGGCGCGCTGGAGGGCAACCGTGGAGGAGTAGATGAGGGCGGCGTCGGCGGACTCGGCAACGCGGAGGTCCAGGGCGCGGGCAAACGATTCAACGGCTGCGGAGGTCTGGCCGGCGGTGTACTGCGTCTTGCCGAGGAACTGCAGGACCAGTGCTTCACGGGGGGTTCCCTGGACTTCAGCGAGGAGCTGCCTGAACAGCTCCACCGCACGGTCCAGGCGGTTGGAGACGCGCAACACTTCGGCTTCGAAGGCCCTGAGCCGGAACGATTCAGGGTCTTTGAAGCGGGCCTCGGCCAGCAGTTCGGCCGCTTCGGGGGCGTGCCCTTCGACCAGGAGCACAAAGATGTGGTCCGCCGGGTCAGTGGAGACTGCCAGGGCCTCGCGGCAGGCATCCTCGTTCACGATCTGCGGGAGCAGGGATTCGGGGTTGATGCGGATCCCGGGGAAGCCGGCCTCGGGCCAGTCGCTGGTCCCCTCCAGGTCGCCCTGCATCAGGAAGCAATTTCCTGGTAGGCGGCGAACAGCAGGGACGTGTCCGGCACGTCCAGGATGCCGGGTTTGGCCACACCGTCGAGGACTACGAACCGCAGGAGGTCCCCGCGTGACTTCTTGTCCCGGCGCATGCCGTCCAGGAGTCCCTGCCAGCGGTCCCGGCGGTAGGTGACGGGCAGGCCGAGGGTTTCCAGGATGCTGCGGTGGCGGTCGGCGTCGGTGTCGCTGAGGCGTCCCACGCTGCGGGCCAGTTCGGCGGCGAACATCATGCCTACCGACACCGCGGCACCGTGCCGCCAGGAGTAGCGTTCGACAAGTTCGATGGCGTGGCCCAGGGTGTGGCCGTAGTTCAGGATTTCCCGGAGTCCGGATTCCTTGAGGTCTTCGGAGACGACCTTTGCCTTGACGGCGATGGCGCGTTCAATGAGTTCCCGCAGCACGGCGGACTGCGGATCCACGACCGCTTCGGGGTCCTTTTCCACGAGGTCCAGGATGGCAGGATCGGCGATAAAGCCGCATTTGACCACTTCGGCCATGCCGGAGATGAGCTCGTTGCGGGGCAGCGTGTTCAGGGTGTCCAGGTCCACCAGCACGCCGGCAGGCGGGTGGAAGGAGCCCACCAGGTTCTTTCCTTCGGCGGTGTTGATGCCGGTCTTGCCGCCCACGGAGGCATCCACCATTCCCAGCAGGCTGGTGGGCATGTGGATGACTTTGACGCCCCGGAGCCAGGTCGCGGCCACGAAGCCGGCGAGGTCGGTCACGGCCCCTCCGCCGACGGCGACGATGGCATCGGAACGGGTGAAGTCGTTTTGTCCCAGGACCTGCCAGCAGAACGCCGCGACCTGGATGTGCTTGCCTTCCTCGGCGTCCGGGATCTCGGCGGTCAGGGACGTGAAGCCGGCGGCGGCGAGTTCGTCCCGCACGGTGTCGCCCGTGAGGCGCAGGGCCCTGGGGTGGATGACGAGCACACGCCGCACCCGCTCACCCAGGAGTCCGGGAAGGCTGCCGAGCAGGCCGCGGCCGACAACGACGTCGTAGTTCTGGGCCGCCGACTCTCCGGTGACCTTGATGACTGTTGATGCGTCGCTCACTTTTCAACTTCCTGTTTGGCAGCTGCGAATTCCCGCAGCGCAACTTCGAGCCGGCGTCCGATCTCGGCCACGGAGCCCTCGCGGACGTCCAGGACCACGTCGGCCAGCCGTTCGTAGACCGGCTTTCGGGCGGCGAACATCGAGACCCAACGTCCCATGGCGTCGCCGGCCAGCAGCGGACGGCCGGAATTCCGGGCAATGCGGCTGGCCACTGTGTCGGCGTCGCATTCCAGGTACACCACGGTGCAGCTGCCCAGGAGCTGCTGCGTTCCGGAGTCCAGGACGGCGCCGCCGCCCAGCGATATCACCGTTGCCGTGCCTGCGGCCTGTTCCACGACGCTGGCCACGGTCCGGGCTTCGATTTCCCGGAAGGCGCGTTCGCCCCGCCCGGCAAAGATGTCGGCAATGGAACCGTGGTTCCCGACGATCACCACATCGGTGTCGACAAACGGCGCGCCCAGCTGTTGTGACAGCTGGTAACCGATGGCGGACTTACCGACGGCCATGGGACCAATCAGGACAATGGGCCGGTCCTCCGGCGCACCTGTTTTGCTGCGATGGGGCACTACTGGCCGATCGAGTCCAGGGACGCCGGAATGTTGTCCAGGTAACCCTTGATGTTGCGCTTGGTTTCGGCCACGGAATCGCCGCCGAACTTTTCGGTGACAGCCTCGGCGAGGACCAATGCCACCATGGCTTCGGCCACGACGCCGGCGGCGGGCACGGCACAGACATCAGACCGCTGGTGATGGGCCTTGGCAGCCTCGCCGGTGCTGACGTCGATGGTTTTCAGGGCACGGGGCACCGTGGCGATCGGCTTCATCGCGGCACGGACGCGCAGCACGTCGCCGATGCTCATGCCGCCTTCGATGCCGCCTGCGCGGTTGGACGTGCGGATGATCTTGCCGTTTGCGTCCTTGACGATCTCGTCGTGGGCGGCGGATCCCCGGCGTGCGGCTGTGAGGAAACCGTCGCCGACTTCCACACCCTTGATGGCCTGGATGCCCATAAGGGCGGCGGCCAGCCGGGAGTCGAGCCTGCGGTCCCAGTGGACGTAGCTGCCCAGTCCCGGCGGGAGCCCGTAGGCGAGCACTTCCACTACTCCGCCGAGGGTTTCGCCTTCTTTGTGGGCAGCATCGACTTCGGCGACCATGGCGTCGGACGTCTCGCGGTCGAAGCAGCGCAGCGGGTCCGCGTCCAGGGCAATGACGTTGGCCGGTACGGGGAGGGGGCGCCCTTCGGGCACGGTGACGCTGGCAATGGAGACGGTGTGGCTGACCAGCTCGATGCCGAGGTGCTTGAGGAACTGGGCGGCCACGGTGCCCATGGCGACGCGGGTGGCGGTTTCCCGGGCGCTGGCGCGTTCAAGCACGGGCCGGGCTTCGTCAAAACCGTACTTCTGCATGCCTGTGAAGTCCGCGTGCCCGGGGCGGGGGCGGGTGAGCGGGGCGTTGCGTGCCTGGTCGGCGAGGACTTCCGGGTCCACAGGGTCCGCGGACATGATCTGCTCCCATTTGGGCCATTCGGTGTTGCCGACCTGGATGGCAACCGGTCCGCCCTGGGTCAGTCCGTGCCGGACGCCGCCGAGGATGGTCACAACGTCCTGTTCAAACTTCATGCGTGCACCCCGGCCGTAACCAAGGCGGCGGCGGGCCAAAGAATCGGCGATCTGCCCGCTGGTGAGTTCCACACCGGCGGGGACGCCTTCAATAATTCCCATCAGAGCCGGACCATGGGATTCACCGGCAGTCAACCAACGCAACATAATTTCCATCCTG
>DATCVX010000051.1:0-7910 GCA_036566705.1 Arthrobacter sp.
CCGGCCGGCCTTCCGGCCGCCGGCCTTCCGCCGGTGGCGGGACCGGTCAGCCACGTGGCCGTTGACCTCGCCGCGGACCAGGTGCTGCTGGACGGCCGGCAGGTGAACCTCACCGGCGTGGAATATAAGGTCCTCCGGTACCTCGTGGAGAACTGTTCGCGGGCCATCGGCCGCGAGGAGCTGCAGCACTTCCTCGATTCTTTTGAGAGTCCTGGGGCTTCCACCAGGGCCATCGACGTTTATGTGGGGCGCGTGCGGCGGAAGCTGGGTAATGCCCGCCACGCCGTGGCCACTGTCCGGGGCGGCGGCTACCAGTTCGTCCCTGGCGCCTGCGCTACCGTCCGCGGGCCTGCCGAATACTCCATCTGATCAGAAAATAAGGAGCACCATGACCACGATCGACCAGATCATCACCGCTCTTCCAGGCAGGATGCAGCCCGGGGCCACCGCGCCGGACTTCACCCTGTCCGACGCCTCCGGGCAGGATTTTTCCCTCTCGTCCCGCCGGGGCCGGAACGTGATCGTGTACTTCTATCCCAAAGCGGCCACGCCGGGCTGCACCACCGAAGCCTGCGACTTCCGCGACAGCCTCGCCTCGCTGCAGGGCTCCGGCTATGACGTCATCGGCATCTCCCCGGACGCCCCCGCAGCCCTGGCCGAGTTCACGGGGGACTTCGGGCTGAACTTCCCGCTGCTCTCCGACCAGGACAACGCCGTTGCACTGGCGTACGGCGCCTGGGGCGAGAAGGTCATCAACGGCGAAATTGTTGAAGGCGTCCTGCGCTCCACCGTGGTCATCGACGCTGACGGCGCGGTGGTGCTGGCCCGGTACCAGGTGGATGCGCAGGGCCACGTCGCCGCCCTCCGGCAGGAGCTGGGACTCTAGCCCCACCCCAGACGCTCTCGCACTACCTGCAACAAAACCCCAAACGCTCTCGCACTACCTGCAACAAAACCCTCAACGCTCTCGCAGTATCCGCACCTCCCGCAAATGCCCTTCCGCCTGCGGAAGGGCATTTTGCACACGGGCCGCATGGGACCGGCACAGGAAGGGCACAGCTGCGCCCAGGACGGTGGAATGAAACCATTCCCGAGCCTGAAGCAGGACCTATGCGACGTTCCCCCGGTGCCATCCTTTCCTCCTCCGCCCTGGCGGCGGCCCTCGCCCTGGCGGGCTGCGGAGCCGGAGCAGCTTCCGATGCTCCCGCCACGGCAACATCCGCCACAGGGACGGCCACGTCATCGGATGCCGGTGTGGAAGCGTCAGGCGCCGGAACCACGACGGCGGCGACCACCCTCTTCGCGGACGGCGCCTCCCATCAGGTCAGCATCGAATGGGACGAGGCTGCCTATGCCGACATGATCGCCGCCTACGAGGCGGACGGGTCCAAGGAATGGATCCAGGCGGACATCACCATCGACGGCACACTGGTTTCCGACATCGGCGTGCGGCTCAAAGGAAATTCCACGCTGCGCAGCCTCAGCGGCAACGGCGGAATGGGCGGAAACTCCCTGTCCTCCGGAATCTCCTCAGCCGTTCCGGAATCGCTCCCGCTGCTGATCGACTTCGGCAAATACGTCGACGGCCAAACCTACCAGGGGCTCACCCAGCTCTCGCTTCGCCCCGGTTCGCCGGTCCTGAACGAGGCCCTCGCCCTGGCCCTGACGGAGGCGAGCGGCCAGGTGACACAGCGCTACGCCTACACCACCTACTCCGTGAACGGCAGTGCCACCCAGACCCGGCTGCTGGTGGAAAACCCGGACGAGGCCTACGCCGACTCGCTCTTCGATAACGCCGGGGTCCTGTACAAGTCCGACGCCGAGTCCAGCTTCACCTACCAGGGCGACGACCTGGCAACCTACGAAGAGCAGTTCAAGCAACTCAACGCGGAGGACACCGAGGATGTTCAGCCGATCGTCGATTTCCTCAAGTGGCTCTCCGAGGCCAGCGATGAGGAGTTCGACGCCGAGCTCGCCAACTGGGTGGATGTGGAATCGTTCGCCCGGTACGCCGCCACCATGAACCTGCTGGTCAACGGCGACGACATGGCCGGCCCGGGCCAGAACTACTACCTCTGGTACGACTTGGAAACCAAAAAGATTTCCGTCATTTCCTGGGACCTGAACCTGGCCATGACAGGCAACGCCGCAGCATCACCGGATGAGCAGGTTTCCATGGGAGGAGGCGGCGGCGGATTGCAGCGGCCCCAAGGCGATGATGACGACGCCGGGGCCCCGCCGGCGGGAGCTCCGGCCGGCGGCGCCGGGGGTGGCGTCGGGGGTGGCGTCCGTGGCGGTAACGAACTCAAGGAGCGGTTCCTTGCCTCCGACGCCTTCGCGTCCCTGTACGACGACGCTTACGCGGAGCTTTACAACCAGCTGTACGCCAGCGGAACCGCCGCCGCCCTCCTGGACCGGATCGCCGCCGTCGTGCCTTCCAGCGACGGCCTGACCCCGGAGGAACTGGCCCAGCAGGCTGAGACGCTACGCACGTTTATCCAGGAACGCACCGAAGCTCTCAAGGACCAGGTTTAGGCGCTACACCGGCGGCCGCCGGAATACAGCATGTGACGCCGGAGTTGTTCCTAGTGCGGGAAAGCCGCTTCACTTGATGTTTGCCTGTAACTGACAGAGTCTGCCAAAGGAATGCCATGAGCCACACCCTGACCACCAAGCTTCAGCCCGGAACCCAGGCCCCTGACTTCACCCTCAAGGACGCCCAGGGCCGCGAGACAGGACTGGCCGATTACCGCGGCAAGAACGTCATCGTGTACTTCTACCCCAAGGCCGCGACCCCCGGCTGCACCACCGAAGCGTGCGACTTCCGTGACAACCTGTCATCCCTGCAGGGCAAGGGCTACGAGGTCATTGGCATCTCCCCCGACGCCCCGGAAGCCCTGGCCGGTTTCACAGGCGACTTCGCACTGACCTTCCCGCTGCTGTCCGATGAGGACCACAACGTTGCCCTCGCCTACGGCGCGTGGGGCGAAAAGCTGGTGGACGGCGAAATCACCGAGGGCATCGTCCGCTCCACCGTTGTCCTGGACACGGAAGGAAAGGTCACGCTGGCCCAGTACCAGGTCAAGGCGCAGGGCCACGTCGCAGCGCTCAAGGATGCACTGGGCATCTAGCCCTTCGCCTAACCCCGGACGCTCTCGCAGATCCTGCCGCTTTTCGCCCAACGCTCTCGCAGATCCTGCCGCTTTTTTCCAGCTGACCGGACGCCGTTGCCGGTTCCGCGGGGCCGGTGACAGGATGGCGGCATGGGCATCGAAGTCCGGCCGGCAACGCGGTTCGAGGACGTCAGGACAATGGTGGGGCCTAAGCGGCCCGACGCCAACGTGTGCTGGTGCCTCAGCTACCGCATCCCGTCAAAGCAGAACCTTGAGCTTCGCGGGACGGCGCGCGGCGACCTGGTCAAGGAACTCGTGGGGCAGGATCCCCCGCCGGGGGTCCTCGCGTACGACGGCGGCGACGTGGTGGGGTGGGCTGCGGTCCACCCCCGCTCGGACACCAGCTTCGCCCGCAACCGCCGGATTCCGCATGTGGATGACCTGGAGGTGTGGTCCGTGTGGTGCATCAGGGTCCGCCCCGGGCACCGCGGCGGCGGAATCTCCCACCATCTGCTCAAGGGCGCCGTGGACCTCGCGCGCAGCTACGCGGCACCGGCCATCGAGGGGTATCCAGTGGACAACCGCGGCAGCAAAGTGGACCTGACCATGGCCTATGTGGGCACCCGCAAGCTCTTCGAGAAGGCTGGATTCACCAAGGTAGCCGATACGGACTCGGTGCTCAACGGATTCCCGCGCGTGGTGATGCGACTGGACCTGCGTTGATCCGGTGACCTGCGCTGATCAGCGCTTCTTCCACCAGTGCTTGGGCCAGTCCTTGTCCATGAGCCACAGTGCAAGGAGGAGGGAATCCGTGGTCATCAGGAACGCGATGAGATAGGCCCAACCAATCATCCAACCCACGGCAATCTCCTGACCTGGTTAGCCCCAGCCACTCGATTGACCTCAAGTGTGGCACGGAAAGAGCCAGGATGGAACGGCTGCCGCGGAGCAGCCCCGGGGGCTGCCCCGGCGCACTCAGGCGGGTCGCAGTGCGCCGCTTCCGGCGGCCCTGAAAAGTGCTTCCAGGCGGCCGTGTGCTTTGGTTTCCAGGTAGAGCCGGTGCGTGAGCTTTTCGACCCTCTCGGAGAGCTCGGCGCCTACCGGCAGGCGGTCTCCGGGCCAGCTTGAGGACTCCTTGGAGTCGGCCAGCGCCTCTGCCAGGGCCTTTGCAGCGGCCCGGACCTTGAGCGAGTGGAAGTACAGCCGGAGAAGTGCCCGGCTCTTGTCCATGCCCGCGTAGAACAGCTCACGCGACCGCGACTGGTGGCCTGCCGGTTCGTCCCCGATGTTGCTGTGTCCCATGTGGCTTCCCCGCCTTCCGCAAGCCGTCCAACGTCCGGGCCGGATCCGGGAGGCGCCCCGGCCGGGAAATTGCTGCCTGTTTTGAGTGTCCCGGGCATTCCTCAACGTCTGCCCAAGCCGAAGCCAAGATTTGCTCAAGATCGGCCGGGCCGGCCAGGGCAAGTCAGCCCTACAGGAAGCCAGTGCCGATTAACTGCGGCTGTGAGCCACGTGACAATGCCCGGCGCGGCTTAATACGGTAGAAGTAGAGCTATGCCTTCCACGCCCAATATCCGCCGCGCCGTTGTAATAGAGGACGACCCGGACATCCGCGGGCTGCTCGTACGGATCCTGGTCAAGCAGGGCTTCGAGGTCTCCGAAGCCGAATCGGGCCTTCCGGGCGTGGAACTCGTCCGCCGTAACAAACCCGACCTGGTCACCCTGGACCTGAACCTCCCGGACCTGGACGGCCTTGAGGTCTGCAAACTCCTGCGAGAGTTCTCTGACGCGTTCATCGTGATGCTCACCGCCCGCGCCGACGAACTGGACAAACTCACGGGCCTGGACAACGGCGCGGACGACTACATCAGCAAGCCGTTCAGTCCCCGCGAGCTCCAGTCCAGGATTAACGCCCTGTTCCGCCGCCGCCAGTCCCCCGCCGTTGACACCGCCGCCCGCAGCGAGCTTGAGCGGGCCACCGAGGTCCAGCAAAGCCTCCTGCCCAAGGAGGACGTCCGGGTGGAGGGCTACGACCTCGCCGGCGTCTTCCGCCCCTCCCGCAGCGTGGGCGGCGACTTCTATGACTGGTACCGGACCCCGGACGGGCTGCACCTGACGTTCGCCGATGCCATGGGCAAGGGCATGGGCGCAGCCCTCATCGCCGCCACGGTACGGGCCGTCATGCGGTCCATGGGCCACCGGCAGGACCTGGACGGTGCCTTCGCCTCGGCCAGCCAGGCCATCGCCACCGACCTGGATTCGTCCAACTCGTTCGTCACCCTTTTCCACGCACGCCTGGACGCCGCGTCAGGCACGGTCAGCTATGTCGACGCCGGCCACGGGCTCGCGCTGCACGTCACGGCCGGCGGCGCCGTCCACCGCCTCCCGTCCGGCGGTCCCCCCGTCGGCGCCTGGGTTGGATCGGTATGGCCGCAGGCCTCCATGGACCTTGCGCCCGGGGACTCCCTGGTGGTGGTCAGCGACGGCGTGCTGGATGTCTTCGACTCCGTGGAGGCGTTCACTGCAGCAGTTCTTTTGGCGGCCCACGGCCAGCCGTCCGCCCAATCAGCAAGCGATGCCATCCTGTCGCTGGCGCCGGCGGAAACCGCGGAGGATGATGTCACAGTAGTGGTAGTGCGACGCCTGCTGGAGGGAGCCGCAGCATGACCCGCTTCTGGACGCGCCTCATTGTGGTCCTGACGGTCATTCTTGGCCTGAACTACGTGGCGTGGCGCTGGGCGGCCTCGTTGAACTGGGACGCCTGGTGGATCGCAGTCCCGCTCGTAGTGGCCGAAACCTACAGCCTGCTTGATGTCATGCTGTTCGGCATGACGGTGTGGCGCCTGAAGATCCGCGAGGAAGCCCCGGAGCCGCCGGCCGACGCCACCGTTGACGTCTTCATCACTACATACAACGAAGACCTGGACATGGTCATGACCACGGCCCTGGCTGCCCAGAGAATCCGGCACCCGCACAGCACCTGGATCCTCGACGACGGCGCGCGGCCCGAGCTGAAGGCGCTCGCCGAAGAACACGGCCTGGGTTATGTGACCCGCAGTGAGGACTGGACGGCCACCGTGCCGCGCCATGCCAAGGCCGGCAACCTGAACAACGCCCTGATGGTCACACACGGCGAATTCCTCCTCATCCTGGACGCGGACCAGATCCCTGAACCGGACATCCTGGAAAAGACCCTGGGCTACTTCAACAACCGCCGCGTGGCCCTGGTCCAGACCCCGCAGTACTTCAGCAACGTGCCCGCCAGCGATCCCCTGGGCAGCCAGGCACCCCTGTTCTACGGCCCCATACAGCAGGGCAAGGACGGCTGGAACGCGGCCTTCTTCTGCGGCTCCAACGCCATCCTGCGCCGTGAGGCGCTGATGCAGCTGGGCCTGGTGGGCTACGTCAAGGAAACCGAAAAGAGCATCCGCCGCGCCCTCGCCGCCTCACGGTCCGCCATCAGCAAGGCCCGGAAATCTGCCGACGTCGGCACTCCCCTCGTGGCCGACGTGTTGGACGAGGTGGAGGCCGCCACCAAAGCAGCCCAGGAACAGCTGGATGCCGGCGAGCCGCTGAGCGGGATCACCTACCGGGTCCGCCGCCGCGTGGACGCCGCCGTCCAGACGCTGGTCCAGGCGGACGTCTCCGCGCTGCAGGCCGACCTTGAGGAAATCGCTGCCATGGAGCTGGCGCACGTGGGCGAAGCCGGCGTGCCGGTGGTTGCCGACGACGCCGTCCAGCGGATGTCAGCGCGGGACTGGTCGCCGCTGGGCGCGCTGGAATCCGTGCAGGCTGTCCTGGATGCCCTGAACGTCGAGCGGAACGACGAAGCGCAGCCGGTCATGCCGCTGGCCACCATCTCCGTCACCGAGGACATGGCCACGGCCATGCGCATGCACGCAATGGGCTGGGAAAGTGTCTACCACCACGAGATCCTGGCCTATGGACTCGCACCCGAAGACATCAAGACCATGCTCACCCAGCGCCTCCGGTGGGCGCAGGGGACCATCCAGGTGCTGCTCCGCGAAAACCCGCTGGTGCAGAAGGGCCTGAATATCGGCCAGCGGCTGATGTACTTCGCCACCATGTGGACCTATCTGAGCGGCTACGCGGCGGTCATCTACTTCGCCGCCCCCATCATCTACCTGCTGCTCGGCATCCTGCCCGTCACCAGCCTCAGCGGGGACTTCTTCATCCGGTTCATACCGTTCATGATTGCCAACCAGTTGCTGTTCGCCGTGGCCGGCAGGGGCATCCCCACCTGGCGCGGCCAGCAGTACAGCCTGGCCCTGTTCCCCACCTGGATCAAGGCGTGTACGACGGCGGCCCGCAACGTCTGGTTCGGCCGTCCCCTGGGGTTCGCCGTCACCCCCAAGGCCCGGCAGAGCGGCGGCCCCAGCTGGAGCCTGATCCGGCCGCAGATCATTGTGTCCGTACTGCTGGCGATCGCCGCCGTCGTGGGCATCATCCGGCTCGCTACCGGACTGGCCGAGCCGCTTGGCACCCTGGTGAACGTGGCCTGGGTTATTTTTGACCTGGCGGTTATGAGCATCCTGGTGCGGGCCGCCCGCTACAAGGGGTATCAGCCCCTGCCAGATTCAGCTCCGGCCGAAAGGAACACCGATGGAGTTTAGTTATGAAGTCAGGGACTCGTATGCGGAGGTTAAGGCGGACGGGAGGCTCAACATGGTGTCCGCGCCGAAGCTGCGCGAGTTCGTCACCGATGTGATCGCCGGCGGGTCCAGCCGGATCGTCATCAACCTGGAACACACGGCGTTCATGGATTCCTCCGGCCTC